>NZ_JAGCFH010000134.1 GCF_017650195.1 Ruminococcus sp.
AATGGGATCCTGAAAAAGACATTGAAGGCAATAATTTGCCATATCGATCAATTCAATTAGGAATACGAAACAATGCAGTAAAGGAATATGTAAATGATTGGATCGTGCATATTGAAGATATAACCCCATATGTCAAAGAACTTAATATATCAAGAAGAAAGGGAATTGATATAACATCTTTTCTTCCAAATGAACAGGTTTATCCTTTGCTATAACTTTTAAGAAACCGCATACAATCAAAACTGGCGAGTGCCACTTCAAGTAATTTGATGTGGCACTCGTTTATTTTAGGGGCTATTTTTTAAGTCCCTTCCTGTCATAAGTATCGAGGAATCTGTGAATGCCCTCGTCGTCCTTGTATGCTATGACTGTATTAACATTCACATTTTCCACACTGCGAAAGATATTCTTCTCCACCTGAGGATTCACCTTTTTTAGCTCCGCTATGAGATTCTTTACCTCAAGCCTTTTCGAGACAGAGCGACTGTCCGGAGCACAGGTTGTGCAGGTATCCGTGAATTTGCAGGCACACTGTATGAAATGAAGCTTGTTGTAATCGCGCCAGTGCTTTATATCGGCTTCGCGGACGAGATAAAGTGGACGTATCAGCTCCATGCCCTCGAAATTGGTACTGTGAAGCTTAGGCATCATGGTCTGTACCTGTCCGCCGTAGAGCATTCCCATGAGTATGGTCTCTATAACGTCGTCAAAGTGGTGTCCAAGAGCTATCTTGTTACATCCCAACGCCTTTGCGTGGCTGTATAGATATCCTCTCCTCATACGTGCGCATATATAACATGGATTCTTCTCGATATTGTATACTGAATCGAATATGTCCGATTCAAATATGTGTATCGGTATCGACAGGGAACGAGCGTTTTCTTCGATAACTCTGCGGTTTTCGGGACTGTAGCCAGGATCCATTACAAGGAACTCCACCTCGAAAGGGAACTTGTCGTGGCGCTTAAGCTCCTGAAAGAGCTTTGCCATGAGCATGGAGTCCTTTCCGCCCGATATACAGACAGCTATCCTGTCCCCCTCCTTTACAAGCTCATACTCGTTTATGGCTTTTGTGAATTTGCACCATACAGACTTTTTAAACTTCTTGCGAATACTCAGCTCTACTTCATCTGTGACCTGCCTGTTCTCCATTTTTATGCGTAGCCATTCAACGTATCCACCTTTAAGGTCGTAGGCGTCAAATCCCCTCTCACAGAGGTTCTCTGCGTACTGTCCACTTATTATACCGCTGCGACAGCAGATTATCAGTTTTTTATCCCGAGGCAGCTCCGCCATCATCAGCTCCTCCTGCGGTATATTTATCGCTCCGTCGATGTGACCGTACTCGAAAGCCGAGCTGTCACGCATATCTATAAGCATATATCCGCCGCTGTCTAGCTCTTCAAGCTCTATGGCAGCAATCTCCCTGCTCATCAAAACACTCCTTATTCCTCATTATGCTGCTTCTTTTCTATGGGAAGCTCCACTGTGAACACAGTTCCTTTGCCTTCCTCGCTCTTTACGCTGACCGTTCCATTATGGTAGATAACACCGTGCTTGACTATGGAAAGTCCAAGACCTGTGCCCTTTATCCTGCTTGAACGACTCTTATCCACGCGGTAAAAGCGTTCGAATATCCTTCCTATGTACTGCTTTGGTATACCCATGCCCGTATCGCTGACAGTTATTATAGCCCTCTGAGGCACATGGGATATCTTAACGCTGAGACTTCCACCGCTGACGTTGTACTTTATGGCGTTGTCGCAGAGATTATACAGCACCTCGCTTAGTATGGTCCTGCTTCCAAGCAAAGACACCCTTTCGCCGGATATAGAGGCAGTTACTCCCTTTTCTTCGGCACTCAAACTAAGGCGTTCAAGCACTTCTTCCGCAAGACTGTAGAGTTCCACGCTCTCGCTCTCACGAGGAGCGGTGTCCTCGTCGAGTTTGGAAAGAGATACAATATCGTTGATGAGGTTTATGAGCCTTTCTGCCTCGCTGCGAATATTTCCACCGAATTCAGCCACATCGCCGCTCTGTACCATGCCGTTGGCAAGCATATCCGCAATGCCGTATATTGTAGTGAGTGGCGTTTTCAGCTCGTGGGAAACATTTGATGTGAACTCCCGGCGCATAGTCTCCAGCTCCTGCTTTTCGGTAACGTCCATAATGAATACCACAAGTCCGCAGACCATGTCTATACTGTTAGCAGGACTGGCTATTACCTCCCGTTGACCATTGCCGGTGCGGAGTATACACTCAGAGCGTCTGCCGCCGAGGGCATTGAGAAGGCAATGACGGAAAACATCTGAATTGTTCAGGGCGTATATGCTCTGTCCCTTTGTGAAGGAGCATGCACCCAAAAGCTTGAGCGCACTGGAATTGCAGGCAAGGACTATCAGCTTGGGATCGGTTATGATAAGTCCCTCTGTCATGCTTTCCGTCATGAGGCTGAACTGCTCGCGACTGCTTTGCAGCTCGTCCATCTGGCGGCTTACCTTATTGTTCTGAGTACGGAGCTTTTCCAAAAGCGGAGCCAGCTCCTTATAATTCTTCTTTATCTTGGGGTGGGCAAGGTCGATATCGTTTATTGGCTTTACGATATTTCTTGATACCATTGAAGCTGCCAGCACAGAAAAAAGCACTACTGCTGCAAGTATGCCCAGCATGGGATTTATCACCTTTACAAGCTCTGCCATTAGGGAGCTGTGTACTCCCGACACCCTTATTACAGAACCGTCGGCCAGTCTGACAGCATGATTCACCGTCTTCTGCATAATGGTGCTGGAATACCTTGAGGCGCTTCCTTCACCGCTTTCTAACGCCTTGGATACCTCCTCACGATCTGAATGGTTTTCAAGGACATCCGGGTCCTCCTCGGAATCGTATATGACCTTTCCATCACTGTTTATCCATGTAACGCGGATATCCTTACCAAAATCCGTCCTTTCAAGGTATACTCCGCCACCCTGCTCGACTGCCGATGCTATGAGCCTTGCGTTGGTTTTTACTTCTGATGCGGCTACCTCGGCAGACCTGCCATAAAGCCCAGCCGTTATGAGGAATATTGCTGCAAGCATTGATATCACGCATATAGAGATTATTCCTAAAAATATTTTCTTAGTCAATAAAGTCGTCACCTGCCTTGTATCCGACGCCACGGATAGTCTTTATAAGATCGCCGCAGCTGCCCAGCTTCTGCCTAAGAGTTCTTACGTGAACGTCAACTGTACGGCTTTCACCCGAAAAATCATAGCCCCATATCTCTCTCAGGAGAAGGTCGCGTGAAAAGACCTCACCCTTGTTTTTTATGAGGAAAAGCAGCATATCGTACTCCTTAAGGGTAAGGGATACCTTTGTACCGTTTGCAAACACTTCATGCTTTGATGGGTATACACAAAGTCCGCCAAGCTCTATCCTGCCACTTTCGGCAACCGTATCGACGGTGCGGCGCAGGAGAGCCTTAATCCTTGATATCAGCTCAAGCATACCGAAAGGCTTGGCGATGTAGTCGTCAGCTCCGCTATCCAGCCCCTCCACCTTGTCAAGCTCGGAATCCTTTGCCGTGAGCATTATCACGGGCAACTTTCTTGTTTCCGGAGCGCTGCGGAGCTTTTTCAGCACTGAGAGACCGTCCTCCTCCGGAAGCATACGGTCGAGCAGCAACAGCTCAGGCATCTGTTTCGACATAGCTGCCCTCAGCGCAGAAGGAGTTTCAAAGCCCTCAGCCTCCATACCAGAGCTTTTCAGACCATAAAGGACGAAATTCCGTATACCTGCTTCATCTTCAAGCATATAGATCATTGCGTACACCTCCTTTAAATCAAAATTTACGTTTTATCTATATAAATATCTTTTCTTTGGTATGGCACAGAGCTTGCATATTCATATGCCTCTGACCTGCGGATATAATCAAAAAATCATCTTCGAGCTCTATATTCCACACATTAAACGAGAACTTGCTGTTTATATTATCAGGTGAAAAAAAGAACATCAACATATATCTGATAATATTCATCATCGTTCGAAAATTGTCTCATCAATAAAAAAGCGTTTCACCATTAAATGAAAATGTACCTGTGTCAAATAGGCTCATTTCAATGCCTATCGGTTCTTCGCACATTTCCTCAAATACTTTTGCAATCTCAGACAACGGCATGGGCTCATTGATTGACTCCTTTAAATTTTCAATATTATACATGAATCACCTTTGTAATTCCCTTTTTAGCCCAGAAATGACTATAAGCAGTGAATGCCGCCCGATGCTTTGGGTAAGTTGAGAATTGATAGTTATGTGCTACTTCGATAAATCAGAATTAACGTAGGAATTTTGACTGTTCTATAATTGCTATTTGGGGATTTGTTATTTCTTTTATATTTATTTCCCATACCTCATAAAGATTATTTTCTACCAATATTTTGTCATCCGCTATTCTTACCGTAATAAAAGGGTTTGAATCATCAAATGCAATCAACCAAAGAAATGAATCAGAACTTAGAGTTTGGGCGAAAATAAATCCATCGCCGCCAAAACTTCCTTCACCAACTGATACTTTCAAATCAAGCTCATCAGATTTACATTCCGCCGAAATACCAATATATGATTCTTCTATTTCTTCCTCTATACATGAATTCTTTTCAATATGTCTTCTATGTTTTTCATCACAGCTTATACAAAGATGCTGGATTGAACCGTCTGCATATAAAATACCATTAATTACAGGCAAAGTTTCGCTTTGAAAATTCAATTTCATGCTAATTCACCACTCTTAAATTATGATTTAATATTATTATACGCTGAAATACTAAAAAATTCAAGTACCTGTTGAAATCAGCCGGAATTATAGGGCACCGGACCATATTTTTTTTGTATTTTAAAAAAATAGTTGAATTCCTGTGCTGTTTGTGTTATACTGTAATGTGCAGGCTTTTGCATAAAAATAAAGATCCGCCTATCTGAGCTTTTATCGCACACGGCGGAAGATCGGAGTAAATATGTTTTTTACAGATATGTTTATATCAATAGCTAAAATATCAGACGCCTCCAATCCGACTATTTTTCCCTTCCCAGCGTGGATGCTCATCGGATTAGCGGCTGCCTCGCTCATCTTCTTTGGCTACAGGTTCGCAGTACAGAAGAAGCCCTTCCAGCTCATCTTCGCTATAGCTCCCCTTATAGCCCTGCTCCTCCTTTTCAGCGAGAGCAAGAAAATATTCTACGGCGTAGGTATAGTTGAATTAATACTGATACTCATCGCCTTTGTTTCCTCTATTGTCTGCAAGCCCAAAACGACAGAGGAAACACCGGCTCAGACGACCACCGCCAAGGAGGACTAAGCTTTGAAGATAGCCGTCCTAGACTGGTATACGGTCAATATAAGTGGAGATATCCCAACAACTCAGCTTGAGGAGCTGGGCGATGTAAAGATAATCTCACTCACCAAGCCTGAGGATACCGCCAATAACATAGCCGACGCGGATATTGTCCTCTGCAACAAGGTGCTCATTACAAAAGAGGTCATGGACGCCTGTCCAAATTTAAAATATGTGGGTCTTTTCGCCACCGGCTTCAACAACGTTGATACCGGATACGCTGCAAAGAAAGGCATAGTGGTATGCAATGCCGGTCAATATTCCACCAATGCTGTTGCTCAGCAGACATTTGCATACATACTCGACCGCTTCAGCCGCATAAGGGACTACGATAACGCTGTTAAAAACGGCGAGTGGGAGCGCTCTCCTGCTTTCTCATATTTCCCGGTGCCGACTGCCGAGCTGGCAGGAAAAACTCTCTCCATTGTGGGCTACGGCTCTATCGGACGGAGAGTTGCCGAAATAGGCTCTGCCTTCGGTATGAACATCGTTATCAGCACTCGAACACAGCCCGAGAACTGTCCTTATGAGGTCACAGACCTCTATACAGCCGCCGAAAAAGCTGACGTGCTCACATTTCACTGCCCTCTTACCGACAAAACGGCAGGTATCATAAACGGGGAGCTTATTTCCCACATGAAGCCGACAGCAATGCTTATAAACACATCAAGAGGCGGTGTAGTGAACGAGGCCGACCTTGCAGAGGCTCTTAACAGCGGAAAAATAGCCGCTGCATACCTTGACGTACTGGAAAAGGAGCCGATGTCTCCCAATACTCCTCTAAAGGGCGCTAAGAACTGCACAATCACGCCACATACCGCATGGGCTCCCCTTGAAACAAGACAGCGCCTTGTGGATATAGTATGTGATAATATCAAGGCATGGCAGAGTGGCAGTCCACGCAACAAAGTCAACTGAAGGAAGATATACCTATGAGAAATATATCCGAAAAGAAGCGTATCGTCATAAAGCTTGGTACCTCCACACTTGCCCACAAGACTGGCAAGCTGAATATCCGCCGCATGACCAACCTTGTCCGCGTTATTTCCGACCTGCACAACTCGGGACGTGAGATAATCATGGTCTCCTCAGGAGCTGTGGGACTTGGCGCAGGAAAGCTGGGACTTCCCGAAAAGCCAAAGGATACTAAGACCAAGCAGGCTGTAGCCGCTATCGGTCAGTGCGAGCTCATGCACGTATACGACGATATGTTTGCGAAATACAGCGTTACGGTGGCACAGATACTGCTCACCAAGACCATAATCAATAACCCCAATCACTGCGAGAACTTCATGAATACAGTAGAGAAGCTGGTAGGAATGGACGTTATACCAATTGTCAATGAGAACGATACTATCGCTATCGACGAGCTGGAGCTTGAAATAGGCGAAAATGACTCCCTATCTGCTCTCGTTGCGGAGCTGTCACGTGCAGACCTGCTGCTGATACTCTCGGATATCGACTCTCTCTACGACGATGATCCCCGTACAAATCCCGACGCAAAGCCTATTCCTCTCGTTGAGAAGATAACTCCCGAGATTGAGGCAATGGCTGGCGGCGCAGGAACAAGTCTCGGCACAGGCGGTATGTCCACAAAGATAACTGCTGCCAAGATAGCTACAAACGCAGGCATAGATATGATAATAATGAACGGAAGAGACCCTGAAAAACTCTACGACCTCTTCGAGGACAAAGAGATAGGCACTCTCTTCAAGGCAAGATGAAGAAAACTGATAACTGACCACTAAATAAACGAGGTGTAATTATGAGCTATACAGAGGAACTGGGAAAAAGAGCCAAGGCTGCGGAGACAGCTGTAGCAGGCGCTTCCACATTACAGAAGGACAGCGCTCTCGCCGAGATATCAAAGGCTCTTATTGAGAACAAGGCGCTTATAATCGCTGAGAATGCCAAGGATATAGCCGCTGCTAAGGCCAACGGCATGACCGAAGCCAAGCAGGACAGACTTAAGCTCGACGAGAAGCGTATCGAAGGCATTGCAAAGGGAGTTAATGAGCTAATCGCTCTTAAGGACCCTATCGGTGAGGTCATCGGAGGCGGAAACCGCCCTAACGGTTTGCAGATAATCAAAACAAGAGTACCTCTCGGTGTTATAGGCATAATCTTCGAGTCACGTCCCAATGTCACCGTTGATGCGGCTGCACTCTGCCTCAAGGCTGGAAACGTCGTTATCCTCAAGGGTGGAAAAGAAGCCATAAACTCAAATGTTTGCCTCGGAAATATCATGAGAAAGGCTTTGGAAAAAGTTGGATTACCTGCGGATATTATACAGGTAGTCGAGAATACAGACCGTGAGACCACCACGGAGCTTATGCGCCTCAATGGCTACGTTGACGTCATTATCCCCCGCGGCGGTGCAAATCTCATACAGGCTGTAGTAAAGAACGCTACTGTTCCCGTTATCGAGACAGGCGCAGGCAACTGCCACGTATATGTTGACGCTTCCGCAGATCTTGAAATGGCTGTAAATATCACCGACAACGCAAAAACTCAGCGTCCTTCCGTATGTAACGCTATCGAGAGTCTTCTCGTACATAAGGATATCGCAGACAGGTTCCTGCCTCTGATAGCAGAGCGCTTCAAGGAGCACGACGTTAAGATATTCGGCTGTGACAGGACAATAGCTATCCTAGGTAATGCCGTAGAAAAGGCTACTGAAACCGAGTACGCAACGGAATTCAACGATTTCATCATAGCCGTAAAGGTAGTTGACAACATCGACGAGGCTATCGCTCATATAAGAAAGTACAGTACAAAACACTCTGAGTGCATCGTTACAAGCTCACTTGAAAATGCACAGAAATTCCAAAAGCAGGTAGACGCTGCAGCTGTCTACGTAAATGCTTCCACCCGTTTCACAGACGGCGGTGAATTCGGCTTCGGCGCAGAAATAGGCATTTCAACACAGAAGCTCCACGCAAGAGGACCTATGGGACTCACAGAACTTACTACAGTAAAATACCTGATCAACGGAAACGGTCAGATTAGATAAAGCACCACTTGATTTTTGGAGGTCGAAATGGCTATTAGAAAAGATCTTGACGATATGCTCAACAGCCTTATGGATGGCGGTGGAAGCGGAGGAATCACTCCTGCAAGAGGTCATAATACTCCTCGTGCTACAAGAAAGAGCAAGTTCGACGATATGTCCGTAGACGATCTGCTCCATGCTCTGGAGGAGGAAAAGCATGGTCCTGACGAGGAGGCAAATGTATCTGACAATGTCCCACCTTCCGTATGGGAATTCGCTCCACCATCCGGAGATATACCAGTACCGCCCCCTGCAGACGAGGAGGAAGTACCCAATATTATCGACGAGGTAATGCATACCGAGGCTTCGGCAGAGATGACAAGGGTATTCGACACTATCCCCATGACAGAGGATGTACCGAAGCCGGTCAAGAAAAAGAAAATAGTTATCTCAGGCGAGCTGCCTGACTATGAAGCTCTCCGCCGTGAGGAAATGGAGCGCGAAAGACAGGCACAGAGAGCGGCTGAGACTGCCGCAGAGGAGGCTCACGCCGCAGAAAGAGCACGCAGAGCAGCGGAAGCAGCCGCTGAAAGAGCTCGTCTCGAGGAGGAAGCAAGACTGCGCCGTCAGGCACATGAGGAAGCAGAGAGACTTCGGCAGGAACAAGAGGCTGCCGAAAGACAGCACCGTATCGAGGAAGCTAAGCTTGCAGAGGAAGCTGAAAGGCAGCGCCGCATCGCTCAGATAGAAGCCGAAAAGCAGCGCAGAGTTGAAGAAGCTGCCGAGCAGGCACGTCTCGCCGAAGAGGCTGAGAGAAACCGTATCGCTGAGAAGGCTGCCGAAGAGGCAAAACTGGAAGAGGCGGAAAGAGCCCGACTTGCCGCAGAGGCTGAGCATCAGCGCAGGATAGAGGAAATGAAGCGCCTTGCGGAGGAGGCTATCCCCGAAAGTGCAATAATAAACGATAATAACATCGCTGACGAGGTAGATACAGCTATTGAGGCTATCGGCGAAGCTGCCGCAGAACCAGCTACAGCTGAGGAATCAGTCTCGGAAGAACCTGAAAAGCCCAAAAAGTTCGGCTTCTTCAAGAAACTCATAAGCAAGGCTAAGGACGAGCCGGAAATGGCTGAGGAAAAAGCTCCCGAGGAGGGACTTTTCGAGAACAGCGGCGATACTGTGTCTGCTACAGACCTTATCGATGCCGCTATAGCTGCTATAAACCACCCGGAGGAAGAAGCTTCCGTTCCCGAAAGCGATCCCGTCGGGGATATGCTCGACAACATCCGTGAGGACGCAGCAGAGGTTATCGACGATATCAGCAGCCACAGAGATACTTCCACGCCAAAGCAGCTTATACTCAGTGACGAGGATATAATCGCAGGGCTCACTCCCGAGCTGAAAGAACGGTTCGATGAGCTCACTCCCGACAAACAGCGTCAGGTAATAGATATGCGCAGGTCGCAGATGGGCGCCATAGCGCCGCCTGCTAAGGAAGCTGAGGCGGAAGAAGAATTCCTGCCAGATGAAGAATTCATTCCATCGCCTGAAATAGAAAGCATATCCGAGGCACTCAACGAGTCAGAGGTGTTTGACGGCACCTCGGAGGATGAAGAGAAGGAGCAGTCTGTCTCAGAAACTCCGGAACAGCCTGAAAAGCCACAGAAAAAGTCTGCTTCGACTATACAGAAGATGCTCGAGGAGGATTCTGGAAAGCTCATCTCACAACGTAGTGAGCATACCGAATTCAGTCCTGCCGACAATGCCGCCGATCCCAACAGAAAAAAACGCCTGTATACCATACTTGGCGTGGTTCTGTCGGCATTTGCGGTTATCGGTATCATCGCTACGGTATTCAAGGGCGTAGGACTGTTCCGCAGTTTTACCTCCGGAGAAGTAAAGAAGGACAGTTTCACACAAATGATATATCCAGCAGCTATAATGGATATAGAGCCCTTCAGCGACCCGTCACAGCTCACCTCAGAGCAGATAATTACCGCTACTATATGGTCAATAATTATGGATGACAGCAAAGTCTCAAACTATGAGCCTACTCTGGATACCGTGACTATCCCCGACGTTGACGTAGAGAAATACGCAGTAGAGCTGTTTGGAGAGAATATCCCCGAATTCAACCACTGCACCGTAGGACCTGTGGAATCGCGTTTCTACTACTCCGACGGAGCCTACAATGTTAAGATGAAGACTATTACTCATACCTACGCTCCCGAAATAAAGACAATAGTCAAGAACGGAAAGGAGTATACCCTCACTGTTGACTATATCTCGGAGCTGCCACAGTGGATGGAAAAGACCGTGGCAAAGCAGGCTGAGTACAAGCTCACCGAAAAGGAAGATGGTACCTTCCGATACAATTCAATGAAGATACTCTCCGTAAACAACGGAAATCTTTAAAAAATACAAGCGGAATTCTCCGCTGACTGCATCCGGGAACGGTTTAAGCCGTTCCCGGTTTTTTTCTCCAAATGTTACAATTAGGAAATGCTTACCCGTGAAATAATTACAAAATAAATACAAATTCATAGGATTTCAGAATATCGAGCTTCAAACAGTTGACATTTTACGATTTTATTGATAAAATAGATATGATGCCTTTATTGTGCATATACTATTTTTAGGAGGAGGAGCTGCTTTGGGAGACAGTAAATATTGTAACAGATGTATGGAACAATACGACAGTTCACTTCATGTATGTCCGTCCTGCGGATACGTTGAAAGTGCTGAGTATGACCCTATGTACGTTCCACCGGGTACAATACTTCACACTAAGTATCTCTGCGGTATTCTTCTTGAATACAACGGCGAGGGTGCAACATATATCGGCTGTGATATATCAACGGGTAAAAAGGTGTTTATCAGAGAATATATGCCCATAAACCTGTGTACCCGAGTAAAAAACAAGCCTACTATCAGCGTAAATTACAACAACCTTGCCAAGTACAAGGCGTTTATGGCTGAGTACACAGAGCTGAACAAGTCCCTTGCAAGGCTCCGCAACAACTCTAATATACCTCCTGTTCTCGATATGTTCGCCGAGAACAACACGACATACACCGTTTTTGAGTACATCGAGGGCGTAAAGATACTGGACTACCTCAAGGAAAACGCTGGGGAGCTCAGCTGGGAAGAGGTATCAAAGATATTCCCTCCACTCTTTACCACTATCGGTATACTCCATAATGCTGGTATAATACACCGCGCTATAAGCCCTGATACAGTGTATATCACCGACAAGGGCGAGTTGAAGCTCTGTGGCTTCTGCGTATCAGCTGTAAGAACAGCAAACGCAGGGCTTGAATATGAGCTTTTCAAGGGCTATGCGGCTCCCGAGCAGTATTCTGCGAGCAGCAGCAGCCGTCAGGGCTCATGGACAGATGTTTACGGCGTCTGTGCCCTGCTTTACAGAGCCCTTACAGGCTGTATGCCTGTGGATTCGGTTAGCCGTCAAAACCACGATGACCTCCACGAACCAAATACGCTTGATCCAAGTATACCTAAACATGTTTCCCGTGTAATCATGGAAGGTATGAACCTCAACGGCAGAGACCGTATACAGACCATCACCGAGCTCGTGACAAAGCTCTTTGAGCAACCTGAGGAGGAAGATACTGAAGACGAGGATTTCGACAGCACTCTTTTCCTAAACGATCGTCCAGGTGCATCTGCTCCTGATCCAGAGCCCGAGCCTGTTATCGCGCCTGCTTACCATGCAGTGCAGCCGTCAGCTCCACTCCCAGAGGAAGAAGTCATACACCAGCACAGCGCTCCTGCCTACAACAGACCTCTCAGGGACGACAGCTACAACTACGAAAAGGTAAATACAGTGGACCGTATAAAGGTTCCGGTTATTATAGGTCTCCTTTTCCTGTCGATTCTTCTTATAATAGTTGTTCTCCTCATGCATATATTCTCTACTGAAGAAGAGGAGGACACTACTTCAAAGTCAAGAAGCAAGCGTTCCACTATCGTAAGTGACAACGTCGTTGACGATAGTGCCACAACAAAGGAAAAAAATATTGTTATGCCAAGGCTGATCGGCAGATTCTACGAAATAGAAAAGAAGAACACGGAGTTCAACCTTGAAGCCGTTTATGAATACAACGATGACTATGAGAGTGATATGATCTTCGAGCAGAGCGTTCCCGAGGGTGAGATGATCGCAGAGGGAGATACTATAGTTATCAAGGTTAGCAAGGGCAAGAGCAAGGCAACTATTCCAGAATTCTCAGGAAAAACAGTTGACCAGTACAAAAACGCCCTTGACTCCGCCGGAATATCGTCCCATAACTATGAGTTTGTAGAATCCAAGAACTCCTCCGGCAAGGCAAATACCATTATCGAGCTCCGCTCTGACGGAAAGAAAGTTGAGCCCGGTACAGTATTCGACTGCTCAAGCGGAAAAAAGCTGACTGTATACTATGCTTCCGGAAGCGACTCGCAGCAAAGTACTACATCTGCTGTAACTACCACCTCAGTTGCAACTACAGTAGCTAATACGACCACTACCGCAGCAGCTACAACTACAGCGGCGCCCACTACTACAGCGGCACCTACCACAACTCAGGCACCGATCACTACCGCACCGCCTACAGATCCGCCCACAGAGCCTCCTACGGAGCCTCCCACGGATCCGCCTACAGAAGCTCCGCCTGTTGAAGTCACAACAATAGACGACGGCGGTCAGGGTTAAACAATTAAAGCAAAAGACCATAAGGAAGTAAACGCTTCGTTATGGTCTTTTTATTATACATACCTGTACAAAGGGAAATGCGCCGCAGTACGGGAATACTGTGGCGCGTTTTGAGAAAAGGATCTGAATGATCATGAAGATGTCACTTTTTGTCCGCCTTCAAGCGTACCGCCGTATGCCGCAAGCTGCGTCTGGTCGGTAGTCTGGAAGTAAGTGGAACCATTAAGAATTCCACCTGTATAGAAGGCAGCACCGGAACTTACGCCCGAACCGCCTGCTTTAAGGAGTTTTACGTCTTTATCAACTATGAATGAAAGTATTACCTTATTGTCATTGCCTACGAGTGATAGCCTTGTATTCGGATCTATCCAGCTCGATACATCGACTGCGGCAGTAAGCTCTGTGCCGCCGAAGCTCATACCGCCTGACGGGCAATTGCTTACCCATACTCCGCCATTGCACTTTACCGAGAATCCACCGCCGTCACCGCAGTCAAAAGGCTCATTGCCGTTTGTGACTACATACCCGCCGTTTATCTCGATATTGCCGTTAGAATCAAAACCATCATGGTCTCCGTTGGTAACGTTTACAAGCGAGAAGCCGCCGTTTATCTGGATTATATAATCAGCGCTGCTATTGCCGAAACCGCCCATTCCGCCGCCGCCAGGTCTGCCGCCGCCGAAGCCGCCCTGATCCCATGGCATACCAGTGTTGCCGCTGCCTGAACCGTCACTGCCGCCTGCTGCATTATAGCCGTCGTCAGTGGAGTTTATGATAACAGAACCGCTGTTCTGGTAGATCTTCTGAGCCTCTATGCCCTCATAAGCCTTTTCAACATATACGACCACCTTATCGTAGCCGCCGTCTTTAGCGCCTATAGTGAAGGCATGACCGGCATGAGCACCGTCGTCCGCAGAAGCAAGCTTTATATCGCCGCCCATTAGGTCAACGTTGCCGCTACCGTGAATACAGTCGTCTGAGGAGTCGATAGTCAGCGTACCACCGTTTATCGTGATATCACCACCGCTCTGCCACGTAGTGCCAGCTTCGTCATAAAGACCTGTTACCTTTATGCCCTTTGCGGAAATATCGGTCTTATCGGAGTTGCCGTCCATGAAACCGCCTCTGCCTCCTGTATTGCTGCCTGTTGAAGTTCCAGTGAAGGAGCTTCCCTGATAGGTCTTGACATTAACATTGCCGCCGTTCATAACAAAGAACTGCTCTGACTGTATGCCATCTGCGTAGGAGTCTATATTAACAGTTCCGCCATTGACAGTAACTATACCTACCTGCTTTGCGGTGGACGAAGTCTCTTTAGATGTAGCCTTTATTCCGTCGCCACCCTTTGTCTTAACTGTGACACTGAGTGCGGAATAGTCTGCTTCTTCACCGGCTGATGATGTATTACCGATAGTTACGCTGTCCTTTGCACGGATTCCGTCATCGGTTGCGTTAACTGTCAGTGTGCTATTATATATCTTGATATCGTCCTTTCCGACGATAGCGTCCGCAGCGTTTCCGTTTACGGTGAGCTTTCCCTTACCCTTGAACTTTATGTCATCCTTCGAGTAGATAGCAGCCGAAGCGTTGTCTGCGTTGGTGTAGCTCTCACCGTCAGAAATTGTATTCTCTGTACCGTTTTTAGCGGTAATAATGACCTCATCTGCGATAGATGCTACGTATATAGGAGAATTCTTGGTATTTGTAAGGCTCATGCCGCTGAGAACGAGCTCAACGACGCCGTCGGGATAGACAGTCTTGTCTACATCAACAACGATCTGTCCGCCAGTCATCTCGCCGGTTACTGTAAAAACCCCCGGTTGAGTGATCGTGCATACGTTGTTTTCAATCTTTGCCTCGTCAGAGGCGCTGGTAACCATTCCCGAATCGGAAAGAGCTATAGTAAATCCCTCTGGAACCGGTGTAGGCACTACATCACTTTTTAAAGTACCTGAGGGATCAACATTATCGAATACAGTTATCAGACTGAGTTGGAACTGTGTCTGCTTACCATCTGTATGAGTTACGGAAGCACCTGTTGAAAGGTTCTTGAAGCCGCATGACTTGGCGCCGTTTATGGAAGTAGCACTGAAGAGGACATATTTGAACTTCTTCGGATACTTGACATCAACGCTAGGTATAACTATACTATTGTCCTTCTTCCATGTACCGTCCTTCTCGTTTGTAGGATCGTCGATACAGTTTAGAAGTACAGTAGTCTGTGTTGTACCTTCAAGAAGCTTTTCATCAATCTGAGCTTCTGTAGCTGTAGCGATAACAGTACCGCCTGTGATATTTACGGCTGCGGCTGTAAGTCCTCTATCGCCGCCAGCAACGAGTACGCCGTCGCTGATATCAATTGTTGTTTCAGCTTGTACAGCATCCTTGCCTGCCTTGATTCTTGTAATACCGCCTGTGAAGGAAACAGCATCCTTGCTAGACTTGATTCCATCACCCTCGGCGTCGATATCCAATATTCCGTCCTTTACAGTTATAGATTTCTTAGCCTTGATACCGTCGGTATTGCTCTCAGAATTCAGCGTTGTGATGCTAATCTTGCCGCCATTTATCTTGATGTCGTTGTTGCAAGACACAGCATCCTGTGTATTAGCAGTGATCGTAAGGACGCCATCGCCCTTTTCGCCGCCTTTGATAGTAATATCGTCCTTGGCTTCGATAACTGCCGACTTAGCATAATCGCCCTCGTAGGCTGTATCGCCGTCCGAAACGGTATTCTCGGTGCCATCAACAATATTGATAGATGTATTCTTTGCGTTTGTGATAAGTATTGCAGGAGCGCTCTTGCCTGTGATATTCGCATTATTGAGGAATATCTTTACAGTCTCAGCGTCCGCAGTAACGTCAGCGATATTAACGTCAATCTGACCGTCGTCAAGAGTGCCGTCCACATAATATTCACCGGAATGAGTGATAGTGACCTTTGTGCCCTCGACTACAGCATTTTCGCCCTCTACTTCGATAGAAGTGTTCTTGAGGTGAATCTTCACTGCATCAGCAACAGGAGTAATATCAGTCTTTCCGCTACTTAGCTCGCCCTTGCCCAGAAGATACATCTGGATTGCAAGTGCATCATTTGTGGAAACGCCGTCGTTTTCACCGTTGCAGTCTGCGTTAATCCAACCTTGATTGGTAATAGCGTGTTCGTCCGAACCGCTCACACCATACTTGTTTGGGTTTGCAAGTGCCTGCATTATCATGACAGCGTCAGCCATATCAACTCCGCCGTCGCAGTTTGCATCGCCGACCATTGTGGAAACTTCCGTTTCCGCTGCACAGCCCACCACCGGCATAGCAGCTGCCGCCAGACAAGCAGCAGAAACACCTGCAATGAGCTTCCTTAAGCCATTGTTTCTCATAAGTGATCATTCTCCTTTTCTTAATATCGCCCTGTTAAAGGTCAAACCGAGTTTGACTATGGTTACATTATAACGGCTTCACCTTGAAATAATCTTAAAATTTCCTTAAAAGAAAATTAAAATCATCTTAACAGGACATAATTTTATATGTCACTATTTAATTGTCCCTGTTTTAATTATACTATTTTTACAGAGGTTAAGCAATTTACAATAACGCACAAAAAAGTCCTTTTTGATTTGGATATCTTGCCAAAGTCCCTTATTTGTTGTATAATAATAGTAAGTCCTCATCTGCTCGCTTTTTGACAAATGATTTTTTTCAGGGAGTTGAATGCCATAATGTCAAAAGTAAGAAAATATCTCCTCTTTACATTTATTTCCTCATGGATAATACAAGTCATTGGCTGCCGGGATCTTGGTCATAACAATATGGCAGGAGCAGTCAGCTTCAGCTATGCGCTGTCCTTCTGTATGCTCATGCCGACTCTTGGAGCCTTCTTTTCAAAGGCAGATGTGGGCAGAATGGGCTGGAGGCCCAATATCACTAAAAATATAAAACTGATACTCTTTGCGTGGCTGATGCCGACCGTTTTTCAGATAGCAGGAGCTGCTCTATATTACCTTGTATTTTCAGATGATATTGCTCATTCCGGAGAATATCTGCGTGACGTAGATTGTGAAGCCTTTGAGGAATGCGTCAGGACTGGAAGCTCTTACGGTATGTATATCGCAAAGGAGATATTCTATTCACTAACCTCATTCTATACATGTTTTGGGGTATTTCTCGGACTTGGCGAAGAGATAGGCTGGAGAGGCTTCCTTTATCCTGAGCTGAAAAATCGCTTTGGGAAGGCTAAAGGACTTCTTCTTGGCGGAACGATACATGGAGTATGGCATTTTCCCTTGATACTGCTGGCCGGCTACGAATACGGTACGAGATACATCGGAGCTCCATTGCTGGGACTGTTTGCCTTCTGCGTTTTCACTGTGACAACAGGCATAATCTCGGACTGGCTGTACGTAAAGTCTGGCAGTATATGGCTACCCGCAATTATTCACAGCACTACCAATACCACCTTCAATCCCTGTATGCTTAGGGGAACCGGTCACCTTGAACGTTCAGTATTAGGTCCCATGGATATAGGACTAATTGCCATTATACCAATGGCTATTTTTGCCGCAGGACTTATATACATCGATTATCGACGTAAAATAGACGTGTTTGAGGAGTTCTGATACCTTATGAAAGGAGATGCGGCCTTGAAAATTGATAAAAACGCGGAAAAGCTCCTATCTGAGCTTGAAAGCTGCGGCTTTGAAGCATACATGGTCGGCGGCTGCGTCCGCGACAGCGTTATGGGCAGAGAGTACCATGATATAGACATAACCACAAATGCTCTACCTGAGGATATCCTGCGAGTATTCTGCAGCTATAAAGTCATACCGACTGGCATAAAGCACGGCACTGTTACAGTATTATGCGACGGTGAGCCATTTGAAATCACTACATACCGCATTGACGGAACATATACTGATCACCGCCGTCCAGACAGTGTGGAGTTCACTTCTGATATAACCGCCGATCTTGCAAGGCGCGACTTCACCATAAACGCAACTGCTATGGACAAAAATGGCTCTGTCATAGACCCATTCGGTGGCATCTCTGACATGAAAGAGGGTATCATACGCTGCGTAGGTGACCCGAAGAAGCGATTCTCTGAGGATGCTCTCCGCATTATGAGGGCTGTACGCTTCGCCTCACAGCTTGGCTTTGTTATAGATGATGATACCGCTACAGCTATACACGATATGAAGGACCTGCTCCAGAATATATCAAATGAGCGTATACGCGACGAGCTGGATAAAATTGTATGCGGAAAAAATAGTACGTCTGTCCTCTTAGAGTACAGCGACGTAATAACCTCTGTTATCCCCGAATTCAAACCAAGCATCGGACTTGACCAGCGTTCTCCATACCACAAGTACACAGTATGGGAGCACACTGTTAGAGCTATCGGCTTTGCGCCGGAAAACGACGTAAAGCTGAGAAGAACGTTGCTTTTCCACGATATTGGCAAGCCTGCCTGCATGAAGTTGGACGAAACAGGCAGAGGTCATTTCAAGCAGCATGACCGCGTAGGTGCCGAAATCACCGAAAAGGTCATGAAACGCCTTCGTTACGATACAAAGTCCATTTCTTACTCCACAGCTCTCATTGCTAATCACAGCAAAAAGCTCCGGGGCAGAGCTGACGTAAAAAAAATGATGTACCGTATCGGCGACGAACTATTCTTCGCTCTTACAGAGATGAAGAAGTGTGATAATTCGGCCAAAAACGAGTTCGTACTGGAGGAGAATCTGTACTTTGACAAACTTGCAGACACTGGAAGGGAAATAATCGCTGGCAACGAGTGCCGCAGTCTCGTCGGACTGGATATAAACGGCTCGGAGCTTGTCGCACTCGGGCTGAAAGGGGCTGAAATAGGCGAAATGCAGCATAAGCTCCTTGAACTCGTCATGGAGGACGAGCTTCCAAATGAAAAAGAAATACTGCTGAAATATGCAGAAAAGGAGTGCAAAAAATGACAGGAAGGATACATTCGACAGAGAGCTTTGGTACCGTTGACGGTCCTGGGATACGCTTCGTGGTATTCTTTCAGGGATGTCCTCTGAGGTGTAAGTACTGTCACAACCCTGATACATGGGACTTTTCCGGAGGTAAGGAAACCACAGCAGAGGAGCTGATGAAGGAGTATGATTCGTACAGGGAATTCCTGAGGTCCGGCGGTATAACCGCTACAGGAGGCGAACCCCTTGCACAGCCAGAGTTCCTTGCGGAGCTCTTTTCTCTCGCCAAAAGCAAGGGAGTCCACACCTGTCTCGATACATCAGCAGGAGTTTACGACCCCGAACATCATGAAAGCATCGACAGAGCACTTAAATATACCGACCTTGTAATGCTTGATATAAAGCACATCGAAAATGACTTTCACCAGGATTTGACAGGGATAGGCAACCGCAATGTACTTGCCTTTGCAGAGCACATCCGCGACCTCGGCATACCGGTGTGGATACGTCATGTGGTAGTACCTGGCATCACTGACAGGTATGAGGAGCTTTTCTCTCTTGGAGAGTATCTCTCTACACTCAGCAATCTGAAAGCGCTCGATGTTCTCCCCTATCATGACATGGCAAAGGCAAAGTATGCCGAGCTGGGACTTGATTATCCTCTTGGCGATACTCCACCGCTGACAAAGGAAAAAGCAGTAAAGGCGCGTGAGACTATTATCGCAGGTATAAAGTTCGGACTTCAAAGGCAGAAATAACAAAAAACAAGACCTTCGTAACATTACGGAGGTCTTTTTCATATTATTAGTGAGTAGAGAGTAGTAATTAGAATAATGCAGTTAAGCTGCTTCTAATCTCTACTTTCTACTTACTACTCACCTCAAATAAAAATTTATCAAAGCTTAATTTTTATTTATCACGGCGTGCCGTATGCCGTAAAGCGGTGGAGAACATTATGTGCGGAATTGCGGGAGCTATCAGCTTCATTGAAGATATGCGCGAAGATATGAAGGTCTATGAAAAAATGCAGCGTGCCATGCTTCGCCGGGGGCCCGACCAGCGCGGTATGCTGCTCACAAAGGAAGCCGCCCTCATACACACACGTCTTGCAGTCATCGACATAAACGGCGGAAGGCAGCCTATGACCTTCGGGAAGTATACTATTATATATAACGGTGAGCTGTACAACACAGAGGAGCTCCGCCGCGAGCTTGCAGAGGATTTTGACTTTACCACACGTTCAGACACTGAGGTAGTGCTCAAAGGCTACATAAAATGGGGAAGCTCCTGCGTTAAACACTTTAACGGGATATTCGCCCTTGCAGTCTATGACGAGCAGGAGCATCAAGTCTTTCTTGCCCGTGACCGTATAGGCGTGAAGCCATTGTTTTACTTTAAGACTGACGACAAGCTCATCTTCGCCTCAGAGCTTCCAGCACTCCTTGAACACCCTGATATTCCCCATGAGATAGACGAGACGGGCGCTGCCGAGCTCATACTCATGGCTCCCGGCAGAACTATGGGCTGCGGAGTGATACGCGGTGTAAAAGAGCTTCCTCCCGGCTGGTGCGGTTACTATGATATAAATGGACTGAATATACACGAATACTGGCGGCTACGAGCCTTTGAGCTCCACGAGAGCTTTGAACAGACCGCCGAGCATGTCCGGGATCTCCTCCTCGACTCCATAAAGCGGCAGCTAATCTCTGACGTGCCTGTATGTACTTTCCTTTCGGGTGGTCTAGACTCAAGCCTTATCTCCTCTGTTGCGGCTTCTGAGCTAAAAAAGCATGGAAAAAGGCTCAGCACATTCTCCGTGGATTATGCAGACAATGATAGATACTTCCAAATCAGCCATTTTCAGCCCAACAGTGACCCTGAATATATAAACTGTATGACTGAATATCTCGGATCTGATCACCACTGGACCGTAGTAGATACTACCGAGTTAATCGAAGCTCTTGACGATGCAACTGAAGCCAGAGGTCTTCCCGGCATGGCTGACGTTGACGCCTCTCTACTGCTTTTCTGTCGGGAAATAAAAAAACACGGTACGGTCGCTCTTTCAGGAGAATGTGCCGACGAGATATTTGGCGGTTATCCATGGTACAGAGACAAGGATATCCGCATGACAAATGGCTTTCCGTGGGCTCAGTGTACAGCCTACCGCAGCCGCTTTATTTGTGACGAGTACGCCATGAGAATAAACCCTGAGGAATACGTATACTCGGCCTATCAGAGGACCGCCGACAGTACCTTAAAACTTGACAGTGACAGCCCTCTTGAATCCCGTATGCGCGAAATGACCCAGCTTAATTTTCACTGGTTCATGCAGAATCTTCTTGACCGCAAGGACAGAATGTCCATGTTCAGCGGTCTTGAAGTCCGGGTACCTTTCTGTGACTACCGCATAGCCGAGTACCTTTACAATGTACCATGGGAGTATAAGGACTATATGGGCAGAGAAAAGGGCCTTCTCCGCGAAGCTATGAAAGATTGGTTACCGAAGAATGTTCTGCAACGTAAAAAAAGCCCCTATCCCAAGACCCATAATCCAGCGTTTTTATCTGGAGTCACAGAGAAGCTCCGGAGCATACTGGATAACGGCGGAGATAAGCTGACTCAGCTCGTAAAGCGAGAGGAACTTGAAAAGCTGCTACGACATGAGGAAAACGTGCAGTGGTACGGACAGCTGATGAATCTGCCGCAGACCATATCATATTTCATACAACTCAACTACTGGCTGGAGCGCTTTGACATACGCCTGAAATAGACATAAAATGAAGCTCCCTTGTGGGAGCTTCGGAAATATTATTTAAGGTCAGTTCTGTTAAATACCATTATTCCGCCTATTGTTGCAGCGATAAATATTGCTATATCAATAATTATCATAATAATAGCGTTCTCTGGAACATTGTCTGGAGCATATCTGAATGCGTCCCTCTGCAAGCTCGGTATTGCGATAGAAGCGATCTTTTCAACCTTATCGCTTCTTGAAAACATTACTATCATTCCTGCTACGGTGGATATTATTGTATCCATCATGAGAGAGAGCACAAAGCCGCCAACATTTCTCATTGAGTTGCATACAAACACAATAGCGC
>NZ_JAGCFH010000135.1 GCF_017650195.1 Ruminococcus sp.
CGCGAACAAAGTCACTCCATGAACTACTCAAAACTCGGCAAAGACCTGATGTCCATAGACGAACTTGCTGTAATGGACGGCGACAAATGCATCCTGCAGCTCCGCGGCGTTCGCCCCTTTCTTTCGGACAAATACGACTTAACTCAGCATCCGAACTACAACCTCACTGCTGATGCTGACGAAAGAAACTACTTTGATGTCGAGAAATATCTGCACAGACAGTTAAAACTAAGGAAAGAAGATGTGTATGAGGTTGTAGATGCAGATGCACTTGAAAATGCGGTGATTTGAGCACACAGCATCGGATAGTCAAATGTCCGGTGCTGTTTTTTAACGCCATACTTCTATTAGCCAAAAACGAAAAAATGTTGAAAATGGCTAATAGAAATGATAGAATAATCTCATCAAACAGAAAGAGAGAAATGGATATTATGAGGCTCATCCCAAGAAATTCCTATATGGAGAAAATAATCAATGTAATGGGAACTCCGGATATAAAAGTCATTACCGGTGTAAGACGATGCGGAAAGTCAAAACTTTTGGAATCATTTAAAAAATATATAGATGAAAATATACAAGATGCAAATATAATCCATATCAATTTTAACCTGCCGGAGTTTGAAGAACTGCTCACTTTTCGAGCGCTGTATGAACATATAAACTCTTTGTATAAAGAGAATATGCAGAACTTTGTTTTGATAGATGAAGTTCAAATGTGTGAGGATTTTGAAAAGGCTATCAATGGACTGCATGCATCCGAAAAGTATGATATATATATAACCGGTTCAAATGCTTTTTTGCTTAGTTCAGATCTTGCCACACTTTTTACTGGACGAACATTTGAAATAAGAGTTTTTCCATTTTCCTTCAAGGAATATGTCAGGTATTTTGATTTGAGCGACAGATATGAGGCCCTATCATCATATATTAAAGAAGGTGGAATGGCAGGCTCTTATCTATATAAAGATCCGGAAGCAAAGTATGATTACATTGCAGATGTATTTGACACTCTGATTGTAAGGGATATCAGACAGAAATATAAAATAAGAAATACTCAGTTGATGGACAGAATTGTAGATTTTCTTATGGATAACATTTCAAATCTTTCATCGGCCAGGAATATTACAAATGTCCTTGGCAGCATGAATGAGAAAATCCACCATACAACGGTTGGATCGTACATGCAATACCTATGCAATGCATTTGCATTTTATAAAATCCGTAGATACGATATCAAAGGGAAAAAATATTTATCAAGTAATGATAAGTATTATCTCAGTGATCATACATTTCGGTACGCCAAGCTCGGCACAAGAAATATGGATTATGGAAGAATTCTTGAAAATATCGTGGCTATAGAACTCCTCCGCAGAGGGTATGAGGTTTATGTCGGTGTATTATATAAAAAAGAGATAGATTTTGTGGCAATAAAGCGTAGCGAAAAAATCTATATTCAAGTATCCGATAACATAAGCGATGATAAGACTTTTGAGAGAGAAGTTTCACCACTTTTACAGATAAAAGACGCATATCCTAAAATGCTTATCGCACGCACAAGAAATGATGAGTACCAATACGAAGGTATAAAAATTGTCGATTTAGCTGATTGGCTGTTAGAGGCATGAATTAGCCAAAAACAGAAAAAAATTAAAAGTGGCTAATAGATATAAGGCTTCGAATTTAAATGTAAATTATTTCTTATGCGGTCAAGGATGTGCCCGGAATATATTTTAATATAACTTGCTAGGGAACTTTTGAATGCAATCTTGCACCGAAAGTTCCCTAAATCATCTTGAACTTTAGGGAACTTTTTGATATACTTTCAAACAAGAAAGTTCCCTAAGGAGAATGTCGATATGAAAGAACCCTTTAGCCTTATTCAGGATTTGTTGCATGAAAGAGCTGATTATCAGGCTCGCCTTAATCTTATTCCATATGATGGTACGCCTGAAATAAAAGAGAACAGCAGTGGAAAGTATTTATATATCAGGAAGAGAGTAGGCGGCAGGCTGACTTCCACATATGTGGATTTATATACAGAGGAGCTGTACCAGCTGCTGCTTCGTAATGCCAAAGAAGCGCGTGAGTTAAAAAAGCAGATCCGCAGAGTAGACAGAGAACTCGCTGCGAATGGCTATGTGGGTGACGAACTGTCTGCAGATGTCATCACTAATCTTGATTTTGCCAGGGCCAATATGAAATCCAACATATATGACCAGGCGGTTTTGGAAGGTGTCGCTACTACATTTCCGCAGACTGAAGAAATAATAGAAAACGGTACAGTTAACGGAATGACCGCCGATGACGTGCAAAAAATCCTAAACCTTAAACATGCGTGGGAATTTATTCTTGATAAAGATGTAATTCGGGCTGAGAGCAATTATTATTTGCTGTGCCATATAGCCAAACTGGTCAATGAAGGCTTCTTTTACGATGGAGGGAGAATTCGCGGAGTTCCTGTGTCAATCGGAGGAACAAGTTATGTCCCGCCTATTCCCGTGGAATCGCAGGTGAAAGAAAACATTGATGAGATTATCGGTTCCGGCAAAGAAGCAATCGATATCGCTATAGATTTGTGCATGTACTGCATGCGCACGCAAATATTTATTGACGGTAACAAACGTGCATCTGTAATATTTGCTAACCATTTCATGATAGCGCATGCCCTGGGATTAATAGTTATTCCTGAAAACCATGTTCCTGAGTTTAAAAAGAAACTGGTCATGTATTACGAAAGTGCTGATATCGGGGAGATTCGAGCTTTTCTAAAGGAAAAGTGTTGGCGAAAGATAAAAGAGTGAGCGAACGTTATATTTTAATTTATAGGGCTATATGTAATGAAAAAAATACTTTGTAATAAACGATATAGCGGGTTTGTTTGGCATTTGATATTTGCTTTGCCTTTTGTCGGACTGTCATTGTTGTTTTTGCAGTTTACACAAGGTGTTACTTGGTTTCTTATCAGTTCTGTATTAAGGATTGTGTTTGGAGTGGGGATACTGATTGCAGCAGGCAGATTGTTTGAACTGGCACCTGCTGATATCATATCGAATAAGAATTTAAGATCGGCACTCATAGCAGGGGCGGGATTTCTGTTGTTCTTCCTGTATTTCATAGTTCAAGTTGTGTCGGGCTTTGGCCGGCTGACAGGTCTTACTATTGGAATTTTTCTTACCAAAGTGCTTCTTCAGCAGCTGACTACAGGGTTTTATGAAGAATTGAATTATCGTTTCCTATTGTTGGAAGGATTAAAATACACGGCAAATACCACAAGATATAAGCTGATTTATGTGTTTGCAAGTACCGTGCTGTTTGGACTTGTCCACTGCATCCCCTCGTGGGATACATATACTTTCCTAACCACCGGTGCGATCGGATTTGCTTTCGCAGTAATCTATGTTAAGTCCGGAAACATTGTACTTCCAATGGTGCTTCATTTTGTATATGACTTTCTGATCAAAATGGTTGCATTCGTACAGTGGCGGCCCAATCCTGTTTACTACGGTATCTGTGATTGCTCTGATATAGCGTATGTGGTCATGTTTATGATTTCGCTTGTGTTCCTTATATATACTCCGCGACGAGCAAAGAACAAAACGAAACAATGATGTGATCGGATAGCAAGTTATATTTGGGAGAACGGAGATATTTTTGTGAAAACAATAATACTTACAGAGCCGAATTTATCATAATAAAGGGAAAAATAGCATGTTGAAAAAAGCGACTAAAGTCATTGGTAAAATGCTTCGAGGTATACTGATTGCTCTTGTGACAATAATTATTATATTGTTTGCAGTAAGGCTTATCGGCAGAGCGGTAAACCGCAGAACGCCTGACGGCGGTATCAACGAATCTATGCTTGTGGATATCAACGGAACGAAGCAGTGGATAAACATCTACGGACATGACAAGGACAACCCCGTTCTATTGTATCTGCACGGCGGGCCGGGTTCCGCAACAAGTCATCTTGACTATGCGTTCACAAGAAAGTGGAGCGATGTTTATACGGTAGTCACATGGGATCAGCGTAACTGCGGAAAAAGCTATGACACTTCAAAGACGGATACCATAACCGCAGATATCATGATGCAGGACGGCAAGGAAATGACTGAATATCTGCTTGACTATATGAATAAGGATAAGATAACTCTTATGGGACATTCGTGGGGGTCACTGTTCGGCGCAAACTTAGCTCTTGAATATCCCGAATACTATGACGCATTTATCGGCACGGGACAGTTCATCGACTATACTGAGAATGAACAAAGACTGTATGAAGCTGCACAGAAATGGAGTGAAGGTGATGAAGAGGGAAAGGAACTGCTTGCAAAATGGTCTCCTAATGGTGCAGACATAGTAGATGCTCTTATGGCAAGAAACGAGATTATGGACAGGTACGGCTACGGCATGATGAAAGACGGCACAGATTATAACATTTACACTACGATACTGTTCAACCCGAACTATACGATTAAGGATTTTATCGGGTATGTCAAAAACGGTGAAAAGTCATTCGAGCCGTATATGGTGTTTATTACAGGTGATATGTCAAAGCTGTCGCTGCTTGGCAGATACGATTATCAAGTACCCTTCTACAATATAAACGGTGATATGGATTATCAGACAAACTATTGGCTTGCCTGCGAATATTTTGAGCAGGTGAGCGCTCCCCGAAAAGAAATGTTCGTGATGGAAGAAGCGACACACGGTCTGCTTGAATCACGTTCGGAAGAATTTTCTGAGATACTCCATAAAATTGCAGAAATCCAGAAGAACAGTTAAATCTGACTATAATTCAATAGCATTATTTTTCTTTAAAAATCACGCCTGTTTTGATAAAATGTAAATGTTGGTTTTAAATATCCGGACGTAGCTCAAAGGAGCGTGTCAAGACTCTGAAAAATTAGCCGTAGACTACCTGGTAGTTGCAAGGCTATATTTTGTCAGTGAGGCACTCTCCGTGGTAGAGATTGCTCAATTATTTCAGAGACAGTGACGCATTTCAGAGACGGTGACGTCATATTGTCACAGGTGCGGGTTCGAGCCCCGTCGTCCGGTTTGTGTACGATAATTGGAGTTTATAGTCAGTCTATAGATGGGTGTAACTGAAATGAAATTGGAAAAGTATAGTGAAAACGATAGGGCGCTGTATGAATGCCTAGTCTTCAACGAAGAAACAATGGTGAAGAACCTTGGGAGAACTTTCACCGAAGAAGAAGCAGCTTTTTTCTTCCGGGCAGTGCTGGAACAGAACTCAGAAGGAAATGAATTCGGATTCTATAAAGTGTTCGTTGATGAACCTGATAAAGAAGAATATATAGGTATGGGTGCTATTACTATGAATGACGAGTATGAGGCACCTGAGATCGAATATATGCTTTTGCCGCAGTTCTGGAACAAGGGTTACGGTACCGAACTGGTTGAGATACTGCTTAACATGGTTCAAGGCTTTTCAACGATAGTGGCAATAACGGATCCGGACAACACTTATTCAAGAAAGATTCTTCTGAAAAAGGGTTTCGAGTCGGTTAAACAGTACCGGAACGATGATGGTGAGCATGCCGAACTGTTTAGGTTGAAAAGACCGATCCTTGTCCTGAGAGATATGGTTTTCAGTGATATAGAAGACTATGTAAGGTGGTTTACGGTTGAAACAGAGTGGATGAAAACGGATTCACCTTGGGAAAACGAGGCGACCACGCCGGAGGCAGAAAGAAGTTCGTGGACAGAATACTACGAATCTGTGCGTGAATTGCCTGAGGACTCCGAACGCTGGAAATATGAGATTGAATTGGATGGAAAACATGTCGGATGGGTCAGCAGTTATGTGGATCTGGACTATGTTGATAATCCCGGGCACATTCCGGCAGTGGGAATTGATATACCGGTGGCAGATGCATGGAATAAAGGTGTCGGAACGCAAGCGCTTCAGCAATTCCTTGGATATCTCAAAAAACGGGGCTGCAAAAGCGCATATACTCAGACATGGTCCGGGAATCATGCGATGCTGCGAGTGGCGGAGAAATTAGGATTTACTGAAAATGTACGTAAAAAGGATTATCGCATGGTAGACGGAAAACTGTACGATGCGATCACATTACAGATAGATTTGTGAAGAGACAGTATATGAACGATATTGCTTTAAAAAGGCTTTATGATGCCGGATGGACTCCGGACAGAAAAGTGGATATTGCGCCGATCGAGGCCGCTTATGCTGCTGAAAATATGGTGATACCTGACAGGTTGAGAGAGTTCTTCATATCGTACGGATTCCTCGTGATAAAATATGATATTCAGCATATCGAACCCGAAAGGCATAGTATAAATCCGATAGCGGACTTTAAAAATTACAGCAAAGAAGATTTTGCACATCTGCTCGATGATTATGAGATATATGGGATGGCTTATCCTGTGGGTTTTGCGTATCGAGGCAACATGAGCATCTATTATCACGATGATGGTAATTTCTACGTTTACATGGAGGGCGGCCCGCTGTTCCGTGCAGGGTCAGGTGAGGCTCTGATAGCTGCTCTTTGCGGTGATAAGGAATCCGATGATTCGTGGGTAGAGATTGAATAGTATTATACGGACGTAGCGCAATTAGTAGAGCGGCTGTCAAGTAGACGGTTGGTTGCGGGTTGACAGAAGAACCGTCCCCTTGTCTTTGGAAGAACCGTCCCCTTGTCTTTCCAATGTCCTCCGGGTACATTTTTTATTAAAAACAAAAAACGTGACGGAAATCCACAAAGAGTGGTATAATACACATGATTGATAGATTACCATGTGGAGGAAAAGCACGC
>NZ_JAGCFH010000136.1 GCF_017650195.1 Ruminococcus sp.
GTAGTGGTAGTAGTTGTTGTTGTAGTGGTAGTGGTCGTTGTAACTATCTCCGGCTCCTTTACAAAAACAGTGTAATTGATAACGTTTCCTGTCATGCCGTTGGTGCCTAGAACTACCTTCTGACCGGCCTCGAAAGCCTTTTTGTATACAGCGAATGTAACGCCGTTGCTTGTCTGAGCATTAAGTTCTGTTCTTGTGTAGCTGCTAAGCCATGAGGGAACTGAATTAGCTTCCTCCTCCCTTGTATCAATAAGAACATATACCTCTGTCTTATCACCGGTCGTGAACTCTGCAAGATCGCTGTCCGTATTCTTTGAGTTGCAGGCAGTCATTATGTACTCACAGTTTTCAAGCTCTGAGGGAAGAGATGTGTATGTAAAGTCCCTGTCACCATATATGAGACCGCCAGTCCTGTTGGACTCCATGAGCTTCCATGAACCTGAATTGCTGTAGTCCTTAACCAGGAAGTTCCTGACGAGCTTTCCGTTTACAGGCTCCGGAGGAGCATTGTTGAGCTTAACATCAGGTCTTGCAGGGAGCTGAGCCTCTGTGCCAAGGTAGAAGCTCGTATGAGGCGGCTGATTGTATGAAGACTGCTCGCAGCAAACCTGCATACGATACTGCATATCGTGCATGAGAGTTGTTAGCCTGTACTTTGTTTCTGTATTTGTACAGAAGATACGAAGCTTTGAATTATCCTCAGTCCTGAGAACGAGCTCCTCGCGCCAGTCGCCGAAGATATCTGCTGTAAGACAGGGAACAGCCTTTGTGCCGTTGTTTGAAGCACAACCTGTGGCTGTAAAGATATTCTGATACTGATCAATACCAGTTGCTTTACTTATATTGATATCATCAAGAAGCTCACGCTCAAGGTCGCCGTCCCAGTAGATAAGGAAGTTGGTAGAAGGCTGTTTGCTGCCTATTTGTTTACCTGAAACGTCATACACATTATACGCAGGTCTTGAGCCCCAGAATTCAGCACCGCTGTTGCCGGAGATTATATTGTCTGCACAGCAGCGTCCGGTATCCTTATCGCCGACGTAATGCCAGATTATCTGACCGTTCCTGCCGTTAACGAGAGAAATTCCGTAATTACCTGATTCATGGCAGATGAAGACCTCTATTCCCTCACGGTTAGGATCAAGGTCGCCAACGTGCATAGCATCGCCGTGTCCCTTTCCTGTTGACCAGAGAAGTCTGCCATTATCATCAATAACGCAGGCTCCCATGCAGACCTCCTGTCTGCCATCGTTATCGAAGTCCGCAACCATTACGTTGTGGTTACCGTTTCCATAAGCAGGATTGCTCGAATCGAATCCCGTATCGAATACCCACTTCTTTGACAGCTTACCGTTCACTACATCTACAGCAGAAAGAGTGAGTCTTGTATAGTATCCTCTTCCATATACAACAGAAGGATGAACTCCGTCAAGATAAGCCACAGCACAGTTATAGCGCTCGCAGCGGTTTCCATAGTTATCGCCCCAAGTACTCTTTGCGCTTGTGCTCGTAGCGTCGCCTCTTAGAACCGGGAACTCGATAGTATCGAGAGCCGCACCTGTAGCACCCTCGAAAAGGGTCATGTACTCGGGGCCCTGAAGCACCGTACCTGCACTGTCCACATAATTTGCATTACCGTTGCCTATGACCTTTCCCGTACCGTCAACAGTGCCATCGCAGGTCTTTGTTACAAGCTCTGCCTTACCGTCGCAGTCGAAGTCAGCAACAGCGAGCTGTGTATAGTGCTGACCAGCGCGGATATTCTTTCCCATGTCTATACGCCACAGCTTCTTTCCTGCTATGGTATAACAGTCGATATACACGTTTGCAGTAAAGCCCTGAATTCCTTTATCGGCATTATGTGTCTGTGAGTTGTCCTTGGAGTTTGAAGGATCCCACTTGACGAATATCTCGTACTGTCCGTCGCCGTCAACGTCTCCAACGCAGCAGTCGTTTGGAGAGTAGGTATAAGCCTCACCGTTAATAGTTCCGCCTCTCGGAACATCGAGAGGTATGTCGAAATAATTCGTACCAGAAGTATTATGGCAGCCGTCTGAGCTTACCACATTGCCGTTCACAATGGTATCAACACGGTACTTTGAGCTTGAATTTCCGCTTGCGTCCCAGTAGTTGGTCGCTTCCCCCGCCTTGCTGGTATAAATGAGAGTGTCATCGCGGAAGAGCTGAAACTCGGTATTGTCATCGTCGTTTGCGTTGAAGCGCCAGCTTATGAACATACCATTGCCCGACTTGATAGCGTAGATACCGCGGTCGAGGTACTCCATTATGGCAGAGCCATTGCCGCCAACTCCGTAGGCAGCATCAGCAGTGAGCATAGCACTCGGGCTTGAGCTTACAGCAACTGAGAGAGAGGCAACAGCAGCCGCAATTTTTTTCAAGTTTAGGTTCATTGTAATTCCCCCTGTCATTTTTTTCACGATCTCAGGACTTCAGTCCTTGTCCATTATATTATACACTCTCATTCATAATTTTGCAATATTCATTTGTATCATTTTTCATACTTTTTTGTCCACATCCGCGCTGGTTATGTAAAATAATGCAGTAATTTTTAATGAACTGTGAAATTATATGACACAGCCCAGTCAATAAAGCAGGATTTAGTGTCCAATGCTGAATAAAAAGTCCACCTGAGGTGTATCTTTTTCAATATTCAATGGGCGCCCGTTTAATAAGTTCAAATTTTTCCCTATTATAGAATAACGCAGAGCTAACGTCTCATTTTGGTAATATCCCATATTAAATGATACTATAATAGCCTCTTTCCATTTTTCTTAAAAAAAACAGTTGCAAAAAATTCACATTTATGGTATATTAAACACAATAGCAAGCAGCTTTACGGACAATAATATAAATGATATACAAATATTATTTGTCAGCTGCCGCTATGTAAAACGGAACTCGGTTCCGCAGGGGGAATTAAAACTCAAAGGAGGAAATACAGATGAAACGTATCGTTTCAGCAGCTGTCGCACTGATGACGGCTGTATCATCCGCAGGAACGCTTTTCCCTGTCGCAGCAAACGCCGCAGGCATTTCATTCACAGGCAGTGAATGGACCGGAAAAAACGGTGCAGAGGACGTATTCGCTGTCAACCGCGAAGCCGCTTCCTGTAATCCAGTGCCTTATCATGACACAAAAACTGCAGTGGATGCTGTATGGGACTACAACGCCCGGGAGAGGTCTGACTATATGCAGCTTCTCACTGGAGAGGATCAGAACTGGGATCTTGTAGTTGTACAGAACGCCCAGCAGGCTCAGACCCATATCAACGCAGGCTGCTTCAAGCCCAGCTATCAGCCATCTTCAAATCAAGGCTGGAAAACAGTGCAGCTGCCGAAAAGCTGGACCTGTCAGGGCTTTGACTATTCTATCTACACAAATATCAATGAGCCTTGGCAGGCAAAGTACGACAGCAATGTGCCAGTGCCGCAGGCCCCCACAAACTATAATCCCGTCGGTCTATACCGAAAAAAATTCACCGTTGACAATACAATGCGTCAGTCCGGCAGACGTATATATATAGAATTCGACGGCGTTGAGTCCGCTTACTATGTCTATATCAACGGACAGTCTGTTGGCTACAGCGAGGACACCTTCAGTCCTCATCGCTTTGACGTTACTGATTACCTTACCGACGGCGAAAACACTCTTGCTGTTGAGGTACATAAATTCTGCGACGGTACATGGTTTGAGGATCAGGACATGATATACGACGGCGGTATCTTCCGCGATGTTTTCCTCGTAAGTGCTCCCGATGTACAAATAAGAGATTACACAGTTCGTACAGACCTTGACGACAGCTTTACCGATGCACAGCTTGAGATAACGTTGGATTTGTGCAATCTATCAGAAAGTACAAAGAGCGGCTGGAGCGTTTCCGCAGAGGCTTACGACGAGGCAGGAAACAATATCCTTAACGGCGCTTCCGTCAAGCTTGACAGCCTTGCCTCCGGCAAAGACAGCAGTGCCGTGCTTAAAACCGGCGTGAGTTCCCCGAAGCTGTGGTCGGCTGAAACACCAAATATATACGCTCTTGTGTTAAAACTCACAGACGAAGGCGGCAATGTACAGGAGATACTGTCCACGCAGCTAGGCTTCCGCGAGATAGACTTCACAAGCGCACAGGTCGACAGTTCATACAGGGTCACTACAAGCAGCTGGCAGCCAATAACCATAAATGGCAGGCGCCTCCTCCTCAAAGGAGTGAACCGTCATGACACAGACCCCTTCAATGGCAAGGCTATACCTCAGGAGACTATGCGCGAGGACGTTGCTCTGATGAAGAAGAACAACATCAACGCAATAAGGACCTCCCATTACAGCAATGACTCCTACCTGTACTGGCTCTGCAATAAGTACGGTATGTACGTCATGGGCGAGACGAATATGGAATGCCACGCTCTTCAGGATGGCAGGAACAATGACGCAAAGGCGTTGTTCTACGAGCTTGGAATGGATAGGACAGAGACCGCCTATAAGAGGCTGAAAAATAATCCATCCATAGTTGCATGGTCTATCGGAAACGAAATGGGCTACACAGGCAATGCAGGCGACGCAGGCGGTCTTTTCCGAGATATGATATGGTACTTCAAGAAGAACGACAGCAGCCGTCCCGTACACAGTGAGGGTCAAGGCGGAAGCATGGGCGTCGATATGGGAAGCAATATGTATCCCAACTCCGACGCTATTGTAAATAACGCAGGAAAGGGCAAGATGCCTTACGTTATGTGCGAATACGATCATGCTATGGGCAACTCCGTCGGCGCTCTGAAAGAGTATTGGGACGTTATTCGAAGCTCAGATAATATGCTAGGCGGCTTTATCTGGGACTGGGTAGACCAGTCAAGAGCCGTTGAACTGCCAAACGGCAGCTGGGATTATTACTCGGAATCTTATGCAAAGACCAATCTTTATTCTGATGATATAAAGGGCAAATACTACGGCTACGGCGGAGACTGGGGCGATTGGCCCAACGATAACAGCTTCTGCGAGAATGGTCTTGTCAGCCCAGACAGAACTCCCCAGCCGGAGCTTTCCGAGGTGAAGTATCAGTACCAGAGCTTCTGGTTCTCAGCAGACGCCTCACAGCTTGAAGATCATCAAATAACCGTCTATAACGAGAACAATTTCCTTAACCTGAGAGATTTCAACGTAACATGGACCCTGCTGAAAAATGGCATCGCCATAAAAAGTGGAGTTGTTGAGGACGCTGATGTCGCACCGCTCACAAATGGCACTCTGAAAATCCCTTTCGAGATACCCGGTAAAACTGCTGCAGGCGACGAGTATTATCTCGATATGTCCGTAAAGGTAAGGAACGGAACAGAGCTTCTCCCCGTGGGAACTGAAGTTGCATGGGGTCAGATAGCCCTCGCTTCAAGCGGAAAGACCGCAAAGTACGACAGAGGCAGCGACGCTGTCACGATCGTCGAGACTCCGGATTCATTCGTTCCCACAAATAAGAATTTCAACTTCATGATAGAGAAATCTACAGGTCTTCTGAAAAGCTACTCATACAGGGGCAATACCCTCATCGCAGAAGGACCTGTCCCCAACTTCTGGCGCGGAAACGTGGAGAACGATACGGGCTGGGGCGCAAGCGGAGAATTCGACGCTAAATGGCGCACCGCAATGGAGGGCGCTGTCTGTGACGGAATAGACGTCAGAGAGCTTGACGGCGGCGAGAAAATGCTGATATCCCACCTTACTCTCCCCAATGCAGGCAATACAAAGGTAGATATAGCCTATACCGTACACTGCGACGGCAGCGTTGACGTTGAGTTCAGCGTTGACGCATCAAGATCAGGTCTCGGCAGCTTTATCCGCGTAGGCTCCATAATGAAGCTGCCTGAGGGTGCTGAAAACCTCAGCTGGTACGGAAACGGTCCCGTTGAGACCTTCAACGACCGCAAGACAAACGGCAGACAGGGCTTATGGGAAAGCACAGTATCAGATATGTTCTACCCGTACATGAAGGCAGACGACTGCGGAAATCTCACCGACGTCAAATGGATAGCGGTGCAGAACGAAAGCAAGGACATGAGCCTGCTCATATCCGCAGAGGGCACCGTGGAAGCAAGCGCTCTCCACTTCACTCCCGAAGATCTGCAAAACGCCGACCACCCGTACAAGCTGGATCCGAGAAAGGAAACTATCCTCAGTATCGACTACGGCTCAATGGGTACCGGAAGCGCTACCTGCGGACAGGGAACGCTTGAAAAGTACCGTCTGCCGTCGGGAAGGCAGTACAGCTGGAAATACACTATCATTCCCGTTCCTTCTTCAAGCACGGGAGAGGATATGACAGAGCTGTGCGCAAAGCTTCGCTCAGACGGCACAGCAGTACAGGATAAGAGCAGCAATGCCCTGACAGTTCCGGTATCGGCAGGAGCAAGGCTCGGACACGACGATAACGGCAATTATATTTCCGGCTCTGTGAGCATACCTCACAACAGCAGGCTCGATCAAGCCTTTGAAGGCAAAAACTCCTTTACTGTAGAAGTAAATGTCGTACCCACAGGCATACAGCAGTACAATATGTTCGCAGGCAAGGGAGATTACTCCTTCGGACTGAGAACAGAGACAGGTACAATTGATTTCTTCGTATATGCCGGAGGAGAATGGCGCAGTCTTTACTACGAAATGGACGTAAGCGCAGACTCCGGCTGGATCGGTAAAATGCATCAGGTCGCCGGAATATACGACGCTGAGAACAATATGCTGAGGCTGTACGCCGACGGTAAGATACTTGCGGAAAAGTCAGCAGGCACAACGGCAGGCGTGGCTCATTCTGACTATAATCTCACTCTAGGAGCCTGTCCCGACACTGGCAGAGACTCTCAGGCGAACTTCTACGATATGAGAGTCTACAGCAGGGCGCTCACCGCCTCAGAGCTTGCCTCACAAAACACCCATGATCCAAAGTATACTCCTGACAGCAAATACGTACAGCTCTGGCTGGACTTTGATAATATCGCAACTCCTGCGGAGAATGATGATATCCTTTACGGCGACGCAAACTGCGACGGCGGTGTGGATATGTCCGATGCTGTGCTCATAATGCAGAGCCTTGCTAATCCCAATAAGTATGGATTGAACGGCACCGACAGACGCCATATCACTCAACAGGGACAGCTCAGCGGCGACGTCGACCTCTCTGTAGAGGGCATAACATCAAACGACGCTCTGCGCATACAGGAATATCTCCTCGGCAAGATAGATTCTCTTGCTCCGTAACTCCAAAATGCTGCGTAAATCCACGATACTGCATACAGATACAGCCCCGACTTCGCTCGGGGCTTATTTTTCACTGTACGCTTTACACAGCCGCGTTTATATGCTACAATATTCCTGAGGTGATAGCTTGGACATAAAATATATTCACGAGCCCACTGACCTGCAGTGCGGACAGGCAGTTCTGGCTATGGTGCTTGGAACAACTCCCGAGCATATCTGCCGCCTTCTGAACAACGACAGAGAAACCGATCTTAAGGAAATGAAGCATACCTTCCGCGCGCACGGAGTTTTTATCTCAGATCAACGTAAACAGGTGCAAAGCAAGGAAGAACTGCCGCCTATTGCGCTGCTCAGTCTTGAAACTCCCCGCTGTTGGCACTGGTCGCTGTACTGTGAGGGCGTGTTCTACGATCCAGAACACGGCGTTATGGAGGATTTTCCGCAGTCCGCAAGAAAGTACTACTGGGAGCTGAGGATATAACTCCGCTTTTATGAAATGAGTAGCTGAAAAAGGTGCTTTTCAACGAAAAAGCTCTGAATATATCACGTTTTTTTTCCTTTCTCCATAGCATAATATCAATTGACACATTTCGTCAAAAGTGGTATAATAATTTTATGTATATATATTGGGAGGAAACAATATTGAAAATTAAACGATCGGCATACATACTTACAGCTGCTATATTACTGTCAGCCATGACAGGTTGTTCAAAGACCGAAAACGTTTTGAACTCTGAGGTAGACCCTCTTGCCTTTAACGCTGCTCCAGAAAGCGTTACTTTCGACTGGCAGGAAGCCTACGAGAGCAAGCTAAAGGAGTTCAAAAAATCGGACAGATACTCTGCGGATTCAAGATTTGATCTCATGGATATCACGGACGACAATATCCCGGAGCTGATAATATCTCCGTCGGCTGAATCGTCGGAGCGTTGCGATATCTACTTTTCATTCGGCTCTTCTATCGATCTCCTCACTTCATGCGGAGCCTACGGCGAATTTGATTTCATACCCTCGATACTCTTCATAGGCTTCCAGTACGACGGCGACGGCTTCACGATTGGAGAATACCAGAAGTATTCCGAGGGTTTCTACAATAAGGAAATAAGCTATTATACCAATGTAGGAAGCGCTTCTGCAGGAGCTGCAATACGGTATATGATAAACGACGAAAGTGTTACCCTTGCACAGTACGACAGCATTGTATCGGCATATCAGAACGAGCAGTCCATCAAGCTTGGAAGAAAGTATACCTTCGGGGACGAGTGCATAGACTATGCTATACATTGCAGCGAGAGCTGGAGCAAGGTGCTCACAGGCGATCAGAAGCAGAAATACAGAGAGAGCCTTTCAGAGTATGTCAGCAGTTCATATCCCAATGCAGCCTTTGAGATAGTTGATCTCGACATGAACGGTCTGCCAGAAGTCGTTTTATCCACTGGCCTTCCAGGCGAGCAGGCTACGAGGATATATTATCTCGATAACGAAGGGGTAAAGAACATAAAGACAGACAACGATTCCGACGGATGCATACGCTTTGATATAAAACAGAACGTATTCTATTCCGGCGTCGAAAAGTTCAAATGCTGGACACTTGCAGATGCTGACCTCAACCGCTTCAAGCCGTCAGACAGCATTATGACCTGCGGCAGAAAATACGAGCTCAGCAAAAAGAATCTTGAGTTTGCCTTTTCATGATGAGGTAAAAAATGGCTAAATCAAAATATATCTACACCTGTAATCAATGCGGCTACGAAAGCTCCAAGTGGAATGGAAAATGCCCCTCCTGCGGCGCATGGAACAGTTTCGAAGAGGATATCGCGGATACTGCTCCGGCTAGCGCCCGTTCACCCCTGTCTTCGGGAGCTGCTCCAGACCTTTCCGAAAGTATACTTGAGCTTGATGACATAGGCGTTGACAGCGACGTCCGCTACGATACAGGTATCGGAGAGCTGAACAGGGTACTCGGTGGAGGGCTTGTGAAAGGCTCTCTTGTTCTTCTCGGCGGCGAACCGGGTATCGGAAAAAGCACTATACTCCTACAGATATGCCAGTTTCTCGGCGAGGATCATTCAGTGCTCTACATATCAGGAGAGGAATCTGCAAGGCAGATAAAGCTCCGTGCAAAGCGCCTCGGAGTCGATACGGAAAATCTATACATACTCACAGCCACAGACGCGGAATCTATCGCTCAGACTATAGTCTCGAGCGCTCCAGATATCGCTATCATTGACTCCATACAGACCATGAGTATAAGCCGCATAGCCTCCAGTCCAGGAAGCATAACCCAGGTGAGGGAATGCACGAATCTATTCATGCACACTGCAAAAAATCAGGAAATACCAATAATTATCGTGGGGCATGTAAATAAGGACGGAGCTATCGCAGGACCGAAGGTAATGGAGCATATAGTTGACGCGGTGCTGTATTTTGAAGGTGAGCGCCACCAGAGCTACCGTATCCTAAGGGCTGTTAAGAACCGTTTCGGCTCCACCAACGAGATAGGTGTTTTTGAAATGATAGACAAGGGACTGCGTGAAGTGTCGAATCCCTCGCAGATGCTCCTTGCAGGCAGACCGCATAACGTATCGGGTACATGCGTTTCCTGCGTTATGGAGGGAAGCCGACCAATACTTGCAGAGGTCCAGGCGCTCGCAGCAAAGACAAGCTACTCAGCACCTCGCCGTATGGTCACGGGCTTTGATTTCAACAGGCTCAATATAATAATCGCAGTCCTTGAAAAACGTCTTGGCATATTCATGGGGAGCCTTGACGTATACCTGAATATCGTCGGCGGTTTCCGTCTTGACGAGCCGGCAGGCGACCTGCCTGTAGCTATGGCTCTTTACTCGGGTATAATGGATAAGCAGATTGATGAGGAACTAGTAGCTTTCGGTGAGATAGGTCTCGGTGGAGAGATACGCTCGGTATCACATATTGTGCAGCGTATATGTGAAGCTGAACGAATGGGCTTTAAGACCTGCATAGTTCCGAAGCAGTCCATGTCCTCCATTGATCCAAAGGAGCACGATATAGAGATAATCCCTGCAAGCACTCTTAAACAAGCATTTTCAGTGATAAAATAAACATCATTCGTCGGGAGAAAAGCTTTTCTCCCGATTTTTCATCGACAGTACTATAAAGAATGCTTATTTTCTATGCAAGTGTTGCTATTTCCGTAATTATATGATATAATTTTATATGTAGATCCTTTACAGGAGGAATAACAACTTGAAAAAGAATAATTTTGCTGCCGCTCTGCTAGCACTCAGCATACTTCTCACAGGCTGCGGTGGTACTTCTTCCCACAATGTGAATGACAGTACCTCGCCTGCTGCAATCGAGAACACAGAAGCTGAGATTACCGATATACATACAATTATAACATCAAAAGATCACAGGGTCACAACTGCTGCCACATCTGCGGCAGAAGCAATATCCTCTATCGTTACATCATCCACAGAGGCTGCACAAACTGAGATCATAACAGAGGCTCCTAATGAACAACCCCAGACTGTCGCCCCGACAGCTGAAGTTCAGCCCCAGACCGCTGAGCAGCCTACGGAAGAACCTGTAAATACGGAAGCTCCGGCGCAAGAGGAGGTCATAAATATCACGACAACAGCTGAAACGACTACAACTCTTCTCACAGCTACCACTGCCGTTACCACACTTGCCGAGACCACCACAACTATAACCACAAGTCTGCTGCCAAAGATACTCCTTGATAGTATGACCCTTGAACAGAAGGTCTGCCAGATGTTCATGGTCACTCCCGAAGCTCTGACGGGCATCTCACCCATGACCGCAGTTGGTGGAGGAACTCAGAAAGCTATTGCCGAATATCCTGTTGGCGGTATAATCTATTTCGCTCAAAATATGACCTCTCAGGAACAGATGAAAGCCATGATATCAGCTACTCAGAGCTATGCTAAGGAAGCCTGTGGTATAGGCCTTTTCACCGCTGTTGACGAAGAGGGCGGACAGGTTGCACGCTGCGCTCAAAAACTTGGCACTACTGTGTTTAATGACATGGCTTACTACGGCGAGCTTAACGACAGCAAGACCGCCTACAGCATCGGAAGCACTATCGGAAAGGATATCCATGCTCTCGGATTCAACGTTGATTTTGCCCCTGTTGCAGATGTGAATCTTTGCAGTGCAAACGAGCTTGGCGACCGTATTTTTAGTTCCGATCCAAAGGTCGTTGCAAATATGTCCTCTTATGTAGTTAAGGGACTTCAGGACGAGGGAGTATGTGCCACTCTGAAACATTTCCCCGGTCTAGGTGCGGAAAACGGCAATACCCACACATATTCCACAGTAGTTATCGACCGTACAGTGGATGAGCTCAGAGAAGCAGAATTCATACCCTTCAAGGAAAGCATAAAGGCTGGAGCGAATTTCGTTATGGTAGGACATCAGATTGTTACCGGCTTCGGCGACGAGCTTCCCTGCGACCTTTCATACAAAGCCGTTACGGAAATTCTGAGAAAGGAACTGGGCTTTGATGGCATTGCCATAACCGATTCACAGCAGATGAATACCATTTCCACAGTATATTCCTCCGGAGAAGCCGCAAAGCTCTCCATAAAGGCAGGCGTAGATATCATACTTATGCCAGTTGACTACAAACAAGCAATAGATGATGTATGCAAAGCCGTCCGCAGCGGTGAGATATCCGAGAAGCGCATTAACGAAAGCGTTATGCGCATACTTAGAAAAAAATCCGAGCTCGGACTGCTGAAAAAGTAACATACCTGAAATAAATGGACAATAATATGAATAAAAAGAAAGCTATCATTATCTCGGCAGGTTTTCTTCTGCTTGCAGCTGTATTCTCTTTTTTGTTATGGATAACAATAATGAGTACTCCACTTCCAGATGGAACTGTTGACAATGTCTTTGTAAAGCCTTTGGAATCGGAATTATTTACCGAACAAGATTATTACAAAGCCGTAGAATGTGTAAAGGAATACTTCCCCAAATATAAAAACTGTGAGCTGAGAGAGATACACTATGCAGGCGATGATACCACAACAAATAAAAACATGGATACCGATTCTGATTACGAATACATTGAACTTATATCGAAATTTTATGTCAAACCGAGCACATTTTTCCAGCCCTCTAATGAAGCATGGCCTGAGGGTCATACATTCTATCGCTGGTCCTGGTCTCTAAAACGCCAAAAAGCTAATCCAGACTGGACAATATATGGCTGTGGTCAAGGATAAAAAAGTTTTACCGCGCTCCCTCGGGAACGCGGTTTATTATATCATCATTTTACCATAAATCCCTGCATTTTACTATCAATTTTCGGTATATAAAGTTATAATTATACCATGAGAACAAACCTCATATCCAAGGAGGCCAAAACATGAAAACAATGAAAGTTATTGCCCTGCTTGCCGCTTTTTCAATACCCGTCTGCACTGCGGGCTGCGGCAGTGGGAATAAAACGGAGCCTGAAAAAACTCCCGTAACAACAACAGAGGCCACAACAGAGACTGTTGAAGTCCCTGAGCTGGACGGCTATACCCTGCTCTGGAACGACGAGTTCAGCGGCAGCGTTCTGGACGAGAGCAAGTGGAACTACGAACCTCACGAGCCCGGCTGGACAAACGAGGAATTGCAGGAATACACGACTTCCACAGATAATGTCTTTCTCCGCGGCGGAAAGCTTGTAATAAAGGCAATCAAGTCCGAGAAGGACGGTAAGGACTATTACACCTCAGGTAAGGTAACAGGTCAGAACAAGACCGATTTCACTTACGGAAAGATAGTTGCGAGCGCTAAAGTACCAGAAGGACAGGGACTATGGCCAGCTATATGGATGATGCCCAAGGATGAGAGCTACTACGGTCAGTGGCCGAAATGCGGCGAGATAGATATTATGGAAGTACTCGGAAACGACGTGAACACTGCTTACGGTACTCTCCACTACGGCGAGCCTCACGGTGAAAAGCAGGGCACATGGGCTCTGACAGGTCAGAACTATGCCGACAGTTTCCATGAGTACTCAGTAGAATGGGAGCCTGGCGAGATACGTTGGTACATCGACGGCAACCTCTACAATACCGCCAATGACTGGTTCACAGCTGTTCAAGGCGAAGACGAAAAGCCATACCCTGCTCCCTTCGATCAGCCCTTCTTCGTTCAGATGAATCTTGCAGTCGGCGGCACATGGCCCAAAGACCCTGACGCTTCAACAGATTTTAACAAGGCAGAATTCGAGATAGACTATGTAAGAGTATATCAGAAACCACAGTATGACACAAATGTCAGCAAGCCCGAAAAGGATTACCGTCAGGCACAGGAGGATGGAAACTACATAATCAACGGAGACTTCTCCGAGTCTGAGGATCTCACCGACGATATCAACTGGAAGTTCCTGCTCTTCAATGGCGGCGAGGGCTCTGCCGAGATAAGAGACAATATGATAGTCATAACCTCTGAAAAGGAGGGCACAGAGGACTACTCTGTACAGCTTGTGCAACCAGACCTTCCCATGATAAAGGGAAAGAAATACCGCGTTTCATTTGACGCTTATGCAGACGAAGAGAGAGACATCATAGTATGTGTCTCAGCTCCATCCGCAGGCTGGATACGCTATCTTCAGGATACCAAGCTTAAAGTGACTACTGATAAGCAGACCTTCACTTACGATTTTGAAATGAAGGAAAAAGACGACAACAATGGCCGTCTTGAATTCAACCTCGGTCACAGAGGTTCCACAGCAACAGTTTACATCTCTAATGTAAGAGTTGAAGAAATAGAATAACCCCCTTCGCAATCCCTGCAAAATCAGCCGATATCCTCACTTCGGCTGATTTTTCTTTTTTATCGCACTTTTTACTAAATTTACTTGAAATCACACATAAAATATGTTATAATTAGTATATCTTCAATAATCGCTGTAAGGCGGTTATTGCCCCGAACTATGTTCGGGGAACGCAAATTTCTAAAAAACATAGAATTTGCGCGGCACACTAATTGATGTCAAGCTCATTTTGCAATTAATGGCAGAACAAAGCGCAGTAAAAATCGTTAGTTTAATATTTCGGGGATATTACAATTTTATAATTGTGAACAGGAGGAAATTTTCGTGATTTCCCTGAACAATGCAAGCTGTTATCTACCGGTTTTACTGCACTTAGGCAATAAGAAATCGACTAAAAAATATATACACAAAGCCGTTTTCAGCTGCTGAGCAGACATTTGTCAGGTATGGTTTTTAACCTGCCCGGCAAAAAGCCGATACAAAAGCGTTCACTTTTAACGTACCATGCATTTTTATTTTCATCATACAAAAGGGGTGTATTAATGGAGAAAATAATAGAAATCGCAGTTATTGTCGCAGGGATTGATGAAGAATATCAGAACAGCGTTATCGAAGGTATCATAAGCTGTGCAAAGGATAAAAACGCTAATATTTCGTGTTTTAGTGCATTCGGCGGAGTCCTTTCAAACAGCAAGTACGATGTGGGAGAATACAATATTTACTCTCTCATAAATTTTGAAAAATTCGACGGTGTAATACTTCTCAGCAACACCATAAGCGATCCTATCGAAAAGGAAAAGATAGTGAACAGGGTAAAAAGATCGGGGCTCCCTGTCAGTATCCTTGATTGCAGCGAATATCATGAATTCCATAACATATCCATCGACAACTTCTCGGCAATGAAGAAGCTAGTCCGCCATATAATAGTGGGTCACAGCGCAAAAGTAATAAACTATATCTCAGGTCCCGTCTCGAATCCAGAGGCCGCCGACCGACACAGAGCTTTCAACGAGGTGATACACGAATTCAACATAGAGGTCCCGGAAGAACGAATCTATCACGGAAATTTCCGCGCCGTCGATGGAAAAAAGGCAATAGAATACTTCTACAGCACTAATCTTCCTCATCCTCAGGCTATAATATGCGCCAACGACGCAATGGCTCTTGCAGCTATAGAGGAACTTACAAATATGGGCTACAAGGTTCCTGACGACGTTATCGTCACAGGCTTTGACAACACTTACAACGCCCGTCATCACCTTCCGGCACTCACCACTGTTTCACGTCCTCTTGATGAGGCGGGCTACAAAGCGTGTGAGGTGATACTAAAGGTCATAAACGGAAAGAAGCAGAAGGATACAATATCCCTCAAGTCCTCTCCGGTATTCTCGGAGAGCTGCGGCTGCAAAGCACCGCAGCCCATAGATATCGACGAATACAAGACCGCCGCATATAAAACTATAAACGGTTTCAGAAACGATATATCCCTCCTGAAACGCATGACCGCACAGCTTGCCGACAATGACACTCCCGATGACAATATCAGGACGGTTGCAAGCCTTATCCAAGAAGTTCAATGTGAGCGCTTCGCTATATGTCTCTGCTCCAACTGGGACCAGTCCATAACAGGCAAGGCTACGGATGATATCCCAGAGATATACCAGATACAGGGCTATACTGAAAAAATGAGCGCTCCACTCGTATTCATGAACGGGCGCAATAACCCGGTAACAGTTTTTGACAGTAGCGATATGCTGCCGCTTCCCATTTCCGGTGGTGGAAACGTAAGCTATTTCCTGCCTCTGCACTTCCGCGAGCGATGCCTCGGCTACTACGTCTTCGTAAACAGCGCATTTCCGCTGAAAAGCCTTCTATGTCACGCCCTTATGCTGAATATCAGCAACTCAATAGAGAATATCTGCAAGCTGTTGCATCTCAATAGCATGATAGCCGAACTGGACAAGCTTTACATAGTCGACCCACTCTGCAATATCTACAACCGCAACGGCTTCATAAGAATGGCTGGTCAGATGTTCAAAGCATGCCAGTCCTCCGGAAGAAAGATACTCATTTCCTTTATTGATATGGATGGACTGAAGTATATCAATGACAACTTCGGCCATAAGGAGGGAGATTACGCGCTCCAACACCTCGCAAGAATAATAAAGGACTGCTGCAAGAGCGGAAGAATATGCGCGCGCTTCGGCGGTGATGAGTTCATAATACTCGGTGCAAACGCTACAGATGAGGACGTTCCAGCGCTGGAAAGCACATTCAATATACAACTCGAAAGTATAAACCGCATAATAAGAAAGCCCTATAAGATATCTGCAAGTATAGGCTCTATAGTTACAGACGCCACAGGCGACGTTACTCTGTTCAATCTGATAACCAAGGCTGACGAGATCATGTATGAAAAGAAGAAGCGAAAGAGAACTTCGCCCTACCTCAGAAGAGATCAAGGACAGGATGATGTGAATTATGACACACCTTGGAACTATAAGACTTGAGACCGAAAGGCTCATACTTAGAAGATTTGAGGAAACTGATACCGAGACGGCTTTCCATGTTTGGACAAGCGACCCTAAGGTCACAAAATTCCTTCATTGGAAGCACCATACAAATATATCCCAGATGCGGACGCTCGGGCAGTCATGGCTTGAAAGGTATGAAGAAGACCCTGAGTGGTACCACTGGGTAGTGGTACCGAAGGAGGTCGGCTTCCCTATCGGCACAATCACTGCCGTGAACATCAATAACGATACCGGCACCGTGGAGATGAATACCTGTATCGGCTCAGGATACTGGGGCTTGGGCTACATTACAGAAGCCTTTGCAGCCGTGATAGAGTTCTTCTTTGAAGAAATCCATGCCAACAGGATAGAAGCAAAATACGCCCCGGACAATAAAGCCTCGGGACGCGTTCTGGAAAAATGTGGTCTTACTCCCGAAGGTACTCTCAGAAGTGCAGACCGCTTGAATACAGGTATTACGGATATCTGCGTGTGCAGTATCCTTGCAGAGGATTATTTCTGACAGCGTTATCACTGTCGGACTGCCGTAAATTTCATAGCAAGGGAGCAAATATATTAAGTATTGCTCCCGCTATTTTTTTGAATACAGACCTCTTTTCACAGTCCTCATGGGTTATCTCCTGTGATACGGAGACAGTCCTTTCAAAATCTGAAACTATCTCTCCTATCACTGAGCAATCGTAAAGCACGGCTCCGCACTCAAAATGCAGGTAAAAACTACGGTAATCAAAGTTTATCGTACCGACTACCGCTGTTATGCCGTCGGCTAAACAGGTCTTGGCATGAATAAAACCTGGTGTATACTCGTATATCTTCACGCCCATAGCCGTTAATCGAGCGTAATTGTTCCACGCTATCATGTGAACATACCACTTGTCAGGTATATGTGGAGTGATTATACGCACCTTCACCCCTTTTTTTGCAGCAAATACAATAGCGTTGGAAAGCTCCTCGTCGATAATGAGATACGGAGTGGTGATGTATACAAAGCTTCGGGCATTGCTTATAAGCTCAAGATACACATTTTTTCCTACCGGCTCCTCGTCAAGGGGAGAATCCGAGAATGGCTGTATAAAGCCATCGTAATCTCCGCTATATGCAGACTCTGGGAGCTCCGGCTCAAATCTGCGTATCTCTTCGCTTTCGACTTTTTCCCAGAGCTGAAGAAACATTACGGTATAATTCCAGACCGCCTGTCCGCGTATCATAACAGCTGTATCCTTCCAGTGTCCGAAGCGCTCTCTGCGGTTGATATACTCATCAGCAAGATTTGTACCGCCGTTGAATGCGGTATGGCCATCTATCACCACTACCTTTCTGTGGTCACGGTTGTTCTGTACTGAGGATATCATGGGACGGAAAGGATTGAAGACCTTGCACTTAACGCCGTTTTCCTGCAATCTGCGGAATGGCTTGACGGAATTGAGCATACCGGTGCCTATGCCGTCATACATGAGCCTGACATCAACGCCTTCCTTCGCTTTGCTTATCAACAGCTCTGATATGGTATCAAACATATATCCTTCGGATATGATAAAGAATTCAAGGAAAATGAAACGCTGAGCCTTTTCAATCTCTGCAACCAGCTTTTCAAACTGCATCTCGCCTAGAGGGAAATACTCAGTCTGCATATTCCTGTAAACGGGGTAAAGCCCGTAATCCGCCACATACCTTGCAAGATTCATTGAGTCCGGACAAGCTGCGGAAAGCTCCTCCATTACATCCGATTCCTGCACGAGCAGCTCCTTTGACTGTATCTGATTGCGCATATCTAACGATTTTGGGAGCTGCTGCGACAGCTTAAGGAAAAGATAGGATACTCCTCCAAAAATCGGAAATATGCTTATGGTCACTATCCACGCCATACGGTATGATATCGGCTCGTTCTTGTTGGTAATATACACCATCAGTACAATGTCGAGAACTATGAGCAGGAAATATACCTCTACGAATCGCTCTCCAAGCTGCATAACCGCAAAGAGCAGAAAGGCTATCTGCAACAGCAGAAGTATTACAAATGCGGCATTAGTGCTGAGAATACTGCTAAGTAGTTTTTTCAGCCTCATGGCTCACCTCCTGACAATAATATTAACAATGATAGTATTATTATACCACACTTTTTAAATGAAAGGAAGATTTATTTTGAACAAACTCAGGCCATACGAAAGAAAGGTTTTCTATTACGAAACAGACAAAATGGGGATAGTTCACCATTCAAACTATATACGCATATTTGAGGAGGCTCGCGTACACTACCTCAGCGAAGCAGGACTGCCTTTTCCAAAGATTGAAGAAGCAGGCATACTTATGCCTGTGCTTTCTGTAGAAGCCGTATACAAGCGCCCTCTCAGATTTGACGAGTCCTTTGCGGTCTATCTGAAAATAGACAAATTCAACGGAACCTCGCTCCATGTATCCTATAGGATAATAAGCCGCGATACAAGTCTTGTATGCACGGAGGGCTGCTCCTCACACTGCTTCACGGACACAGAGCTCAAAGTAGTTCGCACCAAAAACAGATACCCAGAGATATATGAAATATTTGCAAGATACGCTGGTCTTGACTTCGATGAAGTATTCACAGACTAATAAAAACCATAAAGGAGCAGATACCCCACTTAGAGTTTTCACACTTTTTTCGTGTGTCCACTCTAAGTGGAGATATCAGATTTGAGCATCCTTTATGGTTTTTTCTTTACATTATTTCTCTTCAGGATCAAGTGACTTTATCTTGCCGAGGAGGAACTCCTGTATTCGGAGAGCATCGTTGGAAGTTACGCCCTTTGCTGTGATATCAACATCAGCATTTTTCATGCCTTTTTCAGTGATACGCTTGCTGTCGCTTCCGTTAACGCCGTACTTATTCGGATTTGCAAGGGACTGCATGATAAGCACAGCGTCAGACATGTCTATCTCACCGTCGCAGTTTGCATCGCCGAATTTCACATCTATGGGAGTTGTAGTTATAGATGAAGAAGTCGTAGTTGATGTGACGGTTGTAGTTATAGTAGTTGTTGTAGTGGTAGTATTTTTGGAAGTAGTAGAAGTTGAAGTGCTTGGCTGTTCATTGTTTCCGCTCTTGTAGAGATCCTTCGGCAACTCGGCTAGAGTTATGCAGAAGTCGCTTTGATAGAGCTCTGTCAGGGTCTTTGGATTTTGATACTGCTCGCCGCAGAGAAAATGCTCCTGCTCTGAGTCGTACCATGGACAGAAGTAAAGCCAGTAGGCATGCTCAACTGTCATATTGCTGAGGCTCGGTACAGTGTCATTCTCAGGCATAGAAACCATTTTATTTCCCTTTACAAACTTGTTGAGAGTATAGAACAGACCTGCTTCTGCATCCTCATTTGGAGTACCTGCCTGCTTACCGTCGTGGCGGTTGTACTGGCAGTTGTACTTATCATAGCCTACAATATCAACTCTGTCATCGCCGGAATACCACTTTGCAGAATTCTCAGACCACGCATAGAGATTCTGCTCATATATGAGGTTATGGAGACCGTATTTATCCCTCAGGGTATCCTGCAAGAACATCCAGAGCCTGTTGTATACCTCCGTTCCCTCTTTCGACCACCAGAACCATGCTCCAGAGCCGTCAATAGGGTCCTGGGTATTGCTTGGATTACCCTCAGCCTCGTGGAATGGTCTGAATATCACAGGTACTCCAGCGTCCTGGAGCTTTTTCAACTCAGTTGCAAGGTTTTTCATACACAGTTGGAAGTAATCGTACTCCATAGTTCCTTCCACCATGCAGTTTGCGGTAATGAAATCGGTATTGGGCTTATATGTAGTTCTGCCAAAATCAAGCGGCTCACCAAGGGTATAGTCAGCCTTTGTTACAGGCACATTAACGTGCCATGAAGCGGTACATATACCGTTTTTGTTTTTAGCCCAGTCTATCATACGATTCGCAACACCGTCGTCCCACGCAAAGCAGGGGCAGTAGCTTCCGAAGTCAAAGCCGCGTATAGCAGGCTCCTCTCCTGTGAGCTCTTTAATGTATCTTACCTCATAATTATAATCATTGAGGGTATAGTTGCGGTTCTGTGACTGATAATTGTACTGCTGACCTTCCTCGTCAAAGCACTTCCATACAAACTTCGAGCCATCGTCAGCTGTGGAGATATCAGCCTCGTCGAAGCTGTATTCCTTACCGTCCCCATCGACACATTTTTTCTTCTCAGCATCATAGCGGATAGTTGTGGCGACCTCATGACCGCCTCCGTATATCTCCTGCTGACCTGATAGGATGTGCTTTCCGTAAACACTCTTGAGATAAGCCATGAGAGCCTTTGTTTCGGCAGTTGCGTCTGGGTCGCAGGGCGTTCCGCTTGCTGCGGAGAGGTCTGGGAAGACAGCATTTGAAACTGTAACTGTATCTATAGCCATATAGCCGTACTCGCAAATAAACTCAATATTGTTGACACCTTTGTTCATGCGTACCATACCAAAATCGTAATCCACCCACTTGTCGGAATAAGCCGCCTGAGTGATATACTTAACTCCATTTATAGAAACTGCCTGCTGTCTGCCCTCTTGATTGAGTATCTGAGCACCGCGAACTGTTATGGTATACATACCGTCCTCTGGAACAATCACCTCGAAAGAAGCGGGCTTTGCTGTAAGGTAGAAGAAGCCCTTTCCAGAATAATCCGGTATCTCTGTCTGATATATTGTCTCCCAGAGCTCTGCTCCCTCCATATCCTCGCCTTCGATAGTATATGGGAACTTAGTTCCGTTATCCTCTGCCACAGTGCCTGACAGCGGTACGTAGCCTAACTGAGATGCTGCCATTGCTCCTGCGGCAGCAAGCGATATCAGTTTTTTAAGTCCTTTTTTCATGTTGTATCCTCCTTATATGCTATTGTTTTTCCGGTATTTCTGATATGCAGCCCTTCATCAGCTGCATACATCTTCACTGTATATTATATAATGTGTAAATGCACTTTTCAATGGCGTTTAGCGCTCACAAAATGCACTTTTCAGCTATAATGTACATATCTCCTGCAATTTGTATAATCTTTCGCCTCCACAGCTTATAATAATTATTCAGAAATTTTTGGGAATAATGTGAGAGAATTCACTTCCTCATACGTCTAATAAGTAGAAACGACAAATAAAAGAGGTCATAATACTGAATATAACCGATGAAATAATACATTCACACCGGATAAAAATATTAAAGCATACCATAAAGGAGGTATTATTATGCTGAAAAGAAGGATAATTACGCTATTTACTTCACTGACTCTCGGACTTACATCTCTGACCTGTGCTCCCGTATACGTAAACGCTGAGGGCATCACCTCCCCCACCGCCCTTTCAGACGAGGACAGGATCACCGATCTGTCCCTGATACGTGAGATGTTCGATGAGTATATCGAGGAAAAGGGCTTGAATATCACCTGTGCCGAGCCCGGCAAATATTCTCAGTATACCGATCAGATAGTGATAGAGTTCGACCTGAACGAGGAGGACTATATCGAGCTGCTGAACTACGCTGCCGATAACAATATCGACCGCAACAGCTTCACCTATATGGCTTACAGCGACGGCGTTCTGATGACGACGACCACTACTGACCCGAACAGAACAACGACCACCACCACAACCGCTGTCAATACTTCCCCTGTCACAGCACAGCCGTTAATGACAGATACTTCCGGTCGTATTATTGATGCCGACGGCAATGTTATCATAGTCAACGGCACATCTGCTGTAATGTCCGGTACTCCCAAGGGTACCACCACAACAATAGCAGGCTCCGGCTCATTCGCGCTCCTGTCATCGTCCTACAGTATAAACGTCGGAGAGACCGGCAGCATATCACGCTGCGGCATGGCGTACCCGGATTCATGGACAGTTGACAATGACGACGTGATCTCTCTTGATACAACAGGTCTGAAATTCACAGGTCTCAGCGCAGGTACTGCAACAATAACCTATAACAGCAAGGGCGTATTGCAGACAGCCACAGTAACTGTCACAAACGTCACAACGACCACAACAACATCTTTTACCACATCATATACAACAACTACAGCTTTCATCGACTATATGACGCAGGTGGATTACGACAAGTCACCCATGAAGGTGGGTGAGGTAAGACGTGTAGAATTCAGTCACCCTACAGGCGCAACAACAGGCGGTTCGGTATATTCTTCTTCTGACCTTATAGAAATAACCTACGAAGACGGCAATAATTATTTTGACGTCAAGGCGCTTAAGGAAGGCGAAGCGTCAATATCCGTCCACGCAAGAGGCTGTGCATTTGACCCCACAGTAACTATCAAGGTCATAGCTTCCGAGCCGGAAATAACTACTTCGGAAGAGCCTGAGGTATGGATGTACGGCACAGGCGTCGATCACTTCCACAGCGTAAATACTCTTCCCACAAAAACCATCTACGACGAAGGCGAGGAGTTTGACCTCAGCGGACTTGTGATCAATGCTTACCACTCTGTAATGAGACATTCCAACAAGGGCAACAGCGAATATTTAAAGACTGACTATGTATGGGAGGTTGAAGATATATCTCCCGAGTACATAACAATATCCAGCCTCACAGGCAAAAAATATACTGCTGACCAGTTCCCGACGCTCATCGGCGGCAATGCTTATACGGTAAAGATTGGAAAGAGAGGATCTACCGCGATCACTCTCAGCGTTAAGGGTGATGAGAGAGAAAAGGAACTCTACGACTTTGAGTCCTTTACTTTCAGAATATATATAAACCCTGCTGACAAACATTCAGAGTTCATACACATAGACAATGCAGAGGTAGAGACCTTTGGATACGGAACAACAAGTCACGGTTTCAAGCTGAAGGGCATGGAGGCTTTCAGCATAGATATGGACGCATATATGCACGCCGGATATGAGATAGAAAGTGATATCCGCGAGGGCGATACAGTATCAGGAGTTCTTTGTATCAATCCGGAAAACTATTACATCTATTTCGGCGACCTTGACATAGTAAAATACAGCGGAGAAGTCGGCGACGCAAACGATGACTGCTCCATAGATATGGCTGACGCCGTACTTATAATGCAGGCTCTTGCAAATCCCAACAAGTACGGGATCGGAGGAATGGACGCAAGGTGCATGACCAAAAGAGGATTTGCTCTCGCAGACCAGAACGGCGACGGTATAACCGTACTAGACGCACAGCTCATACAGAACAAACTCCTCGGACTTAAATAACAAGTCAAGAGATAGAAAACATGATACAGATATGATAAAGGCTCTCCTTAGTGAGAGCCTTTATCGTCAAGCATATACAAAAAAGTATGATAAATAAAAAGCTCCGCATAAA
>NZ_JAGCFH010000137.1 GCF_017650195.1 Ruminococcus sp.
GAATAATTATATATTATAACATACAATATATTACGGAGGAGCTATGGATATTATAATCGTAGGCTGCGGCAAGGTAGGCTCGTCGCTTGCTGATGTGCTCAGCAGCGAGCACAATGTTACCATAATAGATAAAAAAGAGGCTCTCGTTGAGTCAGCTTCAAACGATTTCGACGTTATGGGTATAGTGGGAAACTGCCTCCAGACTGAGATACTGGAAGAGGCAAATGTCTCAAAGGCTGATATCCTTATTGCAGTTACAGCTTCCGACGAGATAAATATACTCTCATGCCTGATAGCAAAGAAAATGGGCGTCCGTCACTGTATAGCCCGTGTGCGCAGTCCCGAATTCGATAGGCAGCTGGTATTCATGCGTGAGGAGCTGGGTATTAGCATGATGGTAAATCCCGATTATAACGCAGCCAACGAGATAGCAAAGGTTCTTCGCTATCCGGAGGCTATAAATATAGAGTCCTTCGCAAAGGGAAGGGTCGATCTTGCAGAGATACGCATAACCGCAGGAAGTATACTTGACGGCGTGGCTCTTAGCCAGCTTTCGCGCAGATTGAGGCTCGATGTGCTTATATGCGCTGTACAGCGCGGCGAGGAGCTTACCATACCCAATGGTAATTTCGTCCTCCGTTCCGGAGACAAGATACACATGACCGCTTCTCACAGCAATATGGTTAAGTTCTTCAAGAGCATAAGCGCCGCTTACCGCGAAAAGCGCGTAAAATCAGCGGTACTTATAGGTGGCGGAAGGGTCGCATACCACCTTGCGCAACAGCTCATAGAAATGGGAGTCAAGGTAAAGATAATCGAGATAGACCGAGAGCGCTGCCTTGAGCTCTCTGACAGGCTCAATAAAGTGGATATCTCTTGTGCCGACGGTACAGACCACGATATCCTCAGGGAGGAACGCGTTTATGACGCAGATGCTGTAGTTACGCTTACCGGCATAGACGAGGAGAATATCCTTCTCTCTCTCCTAGCCAAGAATAACGGCGTTGAGAAGGTGGTCACAAAGGTAAACAGAATGTCTCTCATGCAGCTTTCGGACACTCTTGCCCTTGACAGTATCATCTCTCCAAAGACTATCACTGTAAATCAGATACTCCAGTATGTTCGGGCAAAGCAGAATTCTCTTGGAAATAACGTGACTACGCTGTACAGACTCGTAAATGACAGGCTTGAGGCTATGGAGTTTATAGTACGTGACAAAAAGGACTACGTGGGCATACCGCTTAAAAAGCTTAAGCTCAGGAGCGGTATCCTCATAGCGAGCATCGCAAGAGGAAACGAGCTCATTATACCTAAGGGAGACGACTGCCTTATGCTGAACGACAGTGTTGTTGTAGTTACCATTACAAAGGGTATGCACGATCTTAGCAATATATTTGACTGAGGAGCGTATTGCATAATCTATGAATTACAGAATGATAACATACATTATGGGACAGATACTGAAGGTCGTGGGACTTTTCATGCTCCTTCCCATAATTGTGGGCTTTATTTACGGGGAACAGCACGTAGTCGCTTCCTTCGGCGTACCTTTTCTCATAACAATGGCTATAGGCTTCGGATTTACCGTGAAGAAGCCGACTGACAATACGATATACTCAATGGAGGGCTTCGTCAGTGTGGCAGCATCGTGGGTTACCATGTCCTGCATAGGAGCTATGCCATTCGTTATATCTGGAGAGATAAATAACTACGCAAGTGCTCTATTTGAGACCGTATCAGGATTTACCACTACTGGAGCAACTATACTTTCCGATGTGGAAGCCATGTCGCGTTCTTGCCTTTTCTGGCGAGCCTTTACTCACTGGCTTGGAGGTATGGGAGTCCTCATGTTCGTGCTTGCTATAATGTCCAGCAACGATTCTCGTACAATGCACATGATGCGTGCGGAGTGCGCAGGACCCAAGGTGGGACGTCTTGTTTCAAGATCCCGTTTTTCTGCGCGTATCCTTTACGGCATATACATTACTCTTACGGTATCCGAGGCTGTGTTGCTGCTTTTGGGTGGTATGCCGCTGTATGACGCTATTATCCATTCCTGCTCGTCGGCAGGCACAGGTGGCTTCTCCATGTGGGGAAATAGCATAGGACACTACAACAGCGTTTACATTGAAATGGTAGTGGCTTCCTTCATAATACTCTTTGGCGTAAATTTTAACCTATACTATTATCTGCTAATAAGAAAGTTCTCGTTGGCTTACAAAAACGAAGAGGTGAGGACGTATTTCGGCGTTATCATAGCCGCTACAGCCATTATCGCAGTTAATGTACACAAGCTCTATAACGGAGTGGGCGATACCCTGAGGCACACCTTCTTCATGGTGGCTTCCACTATCACCTCGGCAGGCTTTTCTACCACAGATACGGCGAAATGGCCTGTTTTCTCCCAGACTCTGCTGCTCATGCTCATGTTTGTGGGCTCCTGTGCCGGTTCTACCGGCGGCGGCATGAAGGTCTCAAGGATAATTATACTTATAAAAACCGGTATCAAGGAGCTTAAGTATATAACCAATCCCCGAGCGGTATCCACCGTGAAAATGGACGGCAAACCTGTGGAAAAGGACGTTGTCCGGGGCGTGAGCAATTACCTTATACTGTTTATGATGCTTATGTGTGTATCAGTGCTGTTGGTAACGCTCAACGGCTTCTCCATAGAGGAATCTATTTCGGCAGTAATAACCTGTATGAATAATATCGGGTTCGGTGTGGGACGCTTTGGTCCTGCCGGAAATCTCAGCGGGCTCAACGCTTTTTCAAAGGTAGTGCTCTGCTTTGATATGCTTCTCGGCAGACTGGAGATATATCCACTGATAATGCTCTTTGTACCCAGAAAGAGGTAAATATACACAGGACGTGCGACTTGGGGAGGTGGTACGTTCATCAGTGAAAGAAGGAGGAATGTTCATGAAGAAAGTCTTGTCGGTATTGATCTCTGCGGCAGTATGTGCCGCGTCAGCTGTGGCTGTTCCTGCCAGCGGAGCCGGAACGGAAATGTTAACTGGTCAGATATCGGTGGGGGCTGTTGCCACATCGGGGCAGTGTGGTGACAGTGCGTACTGGGAGCTTGACGGCTCCACACTTAAGATCACGGGAACAGGTGCGATGTCGGGATACCCTATGAGCACCAATACTCCATGGTATAGTCGCAGAAGCAGCATAACGAGCGTAGTGATAAGCGACGGCATTACAGAGATAGGCAGCGCAAATTTTGCCGGACTAAGCATAACGTCTGTGTCCATACCGTCAAGTGTGACCACGATCGGCAGAGGCGCTTTTTCAGACTGCCGATATCTTCAAAGTGTAGATGTACCGGAGTCCGTCACTTATATTGCCGCAAATGCTTTTAAGAACTGTTCAAGCATGAAGGAAATATACATAAGGAACCCGAAATGTACTGTAAGCGGTTCAGGAAGTACGATATGTACGCTCGAAACCGAAAAAACCATATACTTCAACGGAACTATTTACGCTCCCAGCGGTTCAAGGGCTGAGACCTATGCTAATGCTTATAAATACAACTTTAAGGAGATAGATTCATCGGAGGGGATGAATACTACACAGCCAACAACCACCACAACAACTACCACGACAACGACAACAACTACTACGACAACAACTACTGCTTCGACATCTTCTACAACAATAACTACTACCATACCGCCTGACGGAGGCTATAAGCTTGGTGATGTTAACAATGACGGCTTCACGGACGCCGTTGACGCAAGTCTTACACTTGCGGAATACGCGAAAAGGTCATCCGGATCGGACGGAGATTTTGATGAAAAGCAGAGCAAAGCGGCAGATGTTGATCTTAACGGATTGGTCGATGCTGTTGACGCTTCAAAAATACTTGCTTACTATGCGTATCTCTCTTCAGCAGAAAACAGCAATATGACCATTTCTGAGTTTATAAACAGAAAATAAATTATAGTTGCCTGGTTTATACGGGCGGCTCTTGGAAATGGAGAGAAAACATGAAAAAAATAATAGCCGTGTTTACAGCGGCAGTGATAAGCGTTTCTATGGCAGTCGGTTCATTCACCGGCTCGTTAGGGACAAAAATGGTCGTAGATCCAGTAACGGTAAGTGCTGCTGGCACATCGGGTCAATGCGGAGACAATGCTTACTGGGAGCTTGACGGCCCCACATTAAAGATCACTGGAACAGGTGCTATGTCGGGGTATCTGATAAGTACAAATACGCCTTGGTATAGTTTACGAAGACAGATATCAAGTGTAGTCATAAGCGAAGGAATAACTGAGATCGGAGGCGCAAATTTTGCCGGACTCAGTATAACCTCTGTATCCATACCGTCGAGTGTGGTTACGATTGGCAGAGGCGCTTTTTCAGACTGCCGATATCTTAAAAATGTGGATGTTCCGGAATCCGTAACATATATTGCAGCTAATGCGTTCAGAAACTGTTCAAGCCTGAATGAAATCTATATAAGAAATCCTAAATGCACGATAAGCGGCTCCGGAAGTACAATATGTACGCAGGAAACGGATACCTCCATATACTTTAATGGAACGATATGCTCCTATAGCGGATCAAGGGCCGAAACCTATGCCAACGCATACAAATATAATTTCCGGTCTCTTGGTACGGCGCCTGAGACAACAACCACTACAACGATCACTACTACCACTACTAAAAAGACAACTACCACCACAACCACTACCACAACGCATAAACCGACAACAACAACAACTACTACGACTACAGCCACA
>NZ_JAGCFH010000138.1 GCF_017650195.1 Ruminococcus sp.
CAGGTGCAAAACAAAGTTTTGCACCTGCTGCTATTTCATTTCACCTCTGGCGTTAAAGTATCGCCCTGTTCTGTTAACTTATTGCTCACAGTAATTACGTCTTCTGCTTCAAAAAAGATGATTTCCATTTCAGCTTTTGTATACTGCTTCATAACTTATTCTCCTTTCCTGTATTCCATTGTAGCATTATAATATGCAAATAAAGATGATACTGCATCCTTCGCCAACTCATCAAAGTCATTGCTGCTGATAACTGCATACACATAGGAAAGAGCAGATACACTGTATGAAGCTGTTCCTTTATCAGTTGTTATACTTACTGAATAAGTATCTCCGAGCTGATGCGCCGAGATATTTGATATCGTTATCCTGTGGCGTCCATCCTTCTGCTTTACGACAGTTACCGGATCACCGTTAACAGTTACAGCAATATCCCCCTCGTATCCGGAGATAGTATCAAAGTAGATATTGATCGAAGTTTCGGCATTAAGCGAAAGAGAATACTTTATCTCCTCTATATCCGATGTGCCGAGGTCAAAGCTGTGCTGATATTTTCTGACATTCTCCTTTACGCTGTCATAATTATAGGAAGCTTTGTAGAACTTCTTCATTTCCTTATGCTCACTGCCCACAGTCCAGTTATTATTGTCTGCAAGGAAGGGCTGGACATAGTGTCCGTAATCGGCTATGGCATGGATAAGCTCAAGAGTTTTTCCGTCATAACTCTCAGCGTTTTCTTCTATAGCCTCAAGGTATTTCAGCACGGAATAATCCTTTGTTACCGTCTGTCCGTCTCCGTAATGGAATACCGCATTTATCGTATCAGCCATTTCGACGGAAGTAACATAACAGGTAAAGCCATAGTACTCGCCGGTCTGATTTATGCATTTTCCATCATAAGAGTCTGTTGATGTCTTGCCGTTCACGTTGAATTCCATGAAGCTTGCAGCTCTTTCAACGTCTGAAAGCGATGACAGATCAAGATAGAAGTTCACGCCTATCTGCCCGCTGAGAACGAGGCTGCTCGCCATGAATTCAGGAGCATTGCTCTTCCAGCCCGCATAGAGCGTCATATCATCTGAGGGACGCAGCGGAAATTCACAAAGGGCAGTACATTCCTTGTCTGTGAACCAACCGGTAAACGTGAAGCCTTTTCTCTCGGGCTCCTCAACGTTTTTTATTTTTCTGCCAGCCTCTACAGTAACATAATCAATCTTGCTTCCACCGTTAGTGTTAAGAGTGACGATGAATGAAGGTCTTACATTGTCCTCAGCGTACCATGCGCCGTCAGCACCTGATCTCGGACGGATATACTCCCTGTAACGAGGCGAGTCAAAACTGTAGTCCACCTCTTCAAAGTCGCCTTCAACAGAGTTGTCGTCAGTATCCTTAAAGCCTACACGTCTTATGGTACTCTTCTTGGACTGAACTCCCGAAGCAGCCTTTTCATAGTAAAGTGCAGCCTCGCTGCTTACAGGCACGCCGTTCTCCTTATCATTTCCTGAAACCGCAAACATATCCACATAACCGGAAATGGCCGGCTTTCTTGCAGTGTTGTCATATACGGCAGAATCAGCAGGTATGAGCGAATTGCTATCAAGCAGGACAACAGACAAGCCCTTATTGTTTATAACCTGATCCCATGACTGGTCAAAGCTGTCTACTGTAAAAGCTCCATCTTCAGGATCCTTTACGCCGGCGCATTTCACCAGATACGAGGAGTGTGATCCTATCGTTCCCGAAAGCTCCAGTTTGCTCCATTCCTTATTGTCTCCACCGTCAATACTTGACCTGTATTGGAGAGACCAACCTTTCAGACTGATGTCTTCACCGGTAGGGTTATACAGCTCGATAAAGCTGTCAGAGGAATATGCCTCCTTCTTTTTTCCACCGTAGATCTGATTGATAACTACATGAGGAACGCTGACATCATAGACATAAGTGTTTTCATTTATTTTATATGGAGCTCCTTTTCTTTCAGTCAGTTCCGCCTCTCCAGCAGTATTTAAGCCGACAAGAGCTGCCCGGATAGCAGCAGTAGTCTCGTCAAGCTCAGCCTGTGTAAAATCAAGAGCATAAACATCTACAGCCAGTGCTTCCTCCAATGCATCATTGCTGCCGTAAGCCGCATCGCTGTAGGCAAGAGCGCTTGCACGAGCTTCGTCATATTCGGAGAAGTCAAGCGACCAGCCTGATGTAGAGTTGTCTATCCAGCTGTTTCTTTCCGTGTAAAAATCCAGCAATGTGTTTTTTACAGTCTCAACAGACTTGGCAGTTCCGTTCCACCTCTTGGTGTCCGAATCCCAGCTCTCTTGCAGCGAATCGCCATAGGTATCTATATACTCATTAATGTATGCGTTGAGATCCGTACAGATATTCTTCGATTTCTCGAATTCGTTACGGTAAAGCTTTTTGAAGCTTTCCTTCATAAAAAGATAATTGCCGAAATTGATATTGTTTGTATGTATAGGCGACCAGTATGAAGCACCTGATTTATAGTCATTGTCATAATCCCAGACAGGTCCCAGCTTCAGAGGCTCGTTCTCTCCGGCAGCATACCAGTACATATTTGAGCCGCCGCCGTCACTGTTGCACATATAGTCCTTTGCAAGATACCATGACGCAAAATTAGCTGCGTCAATATATGAAAGATACTCCGTGTTATCGCCTTTAACGATGCTTGCCGTTCCAGTGCTGACTTTTTCCTTTATAGCAGCAGTCTGCTGCTCGTCAAGCTCATCGGCATCAGGTGTCTTGAAAGTAAAACCCATCTGCTCACGCTGTTTATCCACCTTGAAGTAATCATCGCCGGCATTCCACCAATAAGCATCATTTTCTACAACAAAGCCTGTATCGTCGAAATCAAGCTCTTTTGTTATCTGATCTACGGGCTGTGACAGAATATAGCATCCCCTGTAATCGCCATTGACGTATACGTTGACATACTCGAATTCAGGCTGCCATTCAGAGCCGCAGTATTCCGCAGCCCAGTTGGAAAACAGGAAATTCAGGCTGGTGCCGTCCCTGAGGAGCACCCATGTCTTGGAGCTGCTGTCTGTTCCGAAGGACTGCTTGCTGCTCAGCTTTACCTTATAGGGCTTTTTCTTGCCGGAAGCTGAGGTGTTTCCTCTGATCTTGATCTTTGCTTCTTCATCAATAACAGACGTTATCTTGCCGTTCGGGTCGGTGTACTCCACCTTGCAGTTTACATACTCGTTGTTAATGATCGTAGCGCCCCAACAGTTCTCAGGGTGACTGATATAGTCACATGTAGGCTCTACCGAATCTTCTGTCATAATACTAAGTGTCGAAATACTTTTTGTCTCTGTGTTTTCAGCTGCTGCGCCGGTGCTTACCGGACTGAGGTCCCCGGTAAAGTACAGTGAAGTACTCATAACAAGTACAGCCGACAAGATACCTGACAGTGAACGTTTCAGGAGATCACAGCAGGAAGCAGGAGCTTTCAGTTCTCTTGTTTGTCCTTTTTTACTCATGTTTTTCCCTCAATTCTTGCATATTACACCGTAAAAAGCGTTTCTCCTTTTAGTGCGTATGATAGTATACCAAACATGAGGAAAAAAGTCAAGTCAAAAATAGCTCTAGCCTACGATATTTTGCTATTTTGCTATAAAGTCACATTTCAGGTCATCAAAGTATCATGAAGTGTCATATAAATCGTATACAGGCTGTGGACTGAAGCTTTATCTGAGTGGGAAGGTGATCTCCCAATCACCTGAAACATTATTGGTGCAAGTCACGAACTCCCCTTTAAGCTTACATTCTGTGAGTGAATCATAAGAAGCCGGTATGACATACTCCGCGTAGCTGTCTTTATGGTTCTCGTCCCAGTAATAGTATATTTCATAATGCATTTCATCGACGGTAATATTCCCCTTACTGTCAATAAGAGTTATAAAGCCGTGATCATCTGTATTGTGTATATCCTCATACTTGGCAAGGACATGGAAAGCTCCGTCAATATAGCCGATATTCATGATATCCGCGCCTTGTACTGGCGTGCATACCGGCTGCTCTGGAACAGTAAGAAAACGCAGCCCCTCCGGCACCGGCTGTCCGCGCAATTCATCGGGTACATAAGTATCTGGCTCATAAGGGATACTGCTCATGTCAACAGCTTCAAGCACTGTGTTCGTATTCACCTTGCCGATGAGCAGATCGCTCACAGAAAAAGTCACTTTTCCCTTAGGCATATTGCTTCCGTCCATAGTTTCCATACTAACCACGAAATAGGCGGTGTGTGTGTCGGCGTCATAATCAGCAAAGCTGCAATGTCCCGACATATCACGGTTAACATTGATATTATAGCTGTCAAATAGATCCCATGCGCCGTCAGGACAGGTTCCTGTTGTATCACGCATGGCAAGATATACGCTTGCCTTACTGCCGATGCGCTCTGCGGATATAACTGTCATCTCTATCCCCTTGTCCTCACAGGTCATACGGACAGGCTTAAAAGTCTGAGCAACAGATGGTGCGATATGATAAAGTACATTGTATGCCGAATCGACACCATAAGCGGTCAAAGTCGGCAGTGGACAAAGGATCAGGACGGCAGCTGCGGCTATAGATATTATCCTCCTCCTCCATTTGCTCTGGGTTATCTTCTTTTCAGGCGCATCCGTCTCAAGGTAGCGCTCATCAATCATACCTACAGCGTTCATAAACGTATCAGCTTTCATACAAAATTCTCCTTTTTAAGCTTGGCATACAGTTTTTTACGTATGCGGAACAGCATGGATTTTACTTTGCTTTCCGAAAAGCCGTAATGGCTGGCTATCTCCGATACAGACTGCATATACCAGTAACGGCGGACAAATACGCTCCGTTCCGTTTCTGGGATACCGGCAAGAAAAGCGTTGATTGAGTCTGCGAGCTCCTGCTCAGATATCTCCTGCTCTACGCTTTGTCCAGAAGCGAGCCAGTCCTCGATTTCCTCAAAAACTACTCTCATTTCTGCTGAGCCGCGCTTCAGAGCCTTTTCCGAACGAGCTTTATTCAGGCTTATATTCCGTGTCAGCCTGCCGAGGAAGGTTTTCAGGCACTCCGGCTCGTGAGGCGGAATATTGTTCCATGCAGCAAGCCATGTATCATTGAGGGCTTCATCGGTGTCCTCAGCACTGTTCAGTATGCGTGCAGCAACAGAACGGCAGTACGCCGTATATTTCTGCTCTGTCTCAGCAACGGCATTTTCTTCTCTCTGCCGGAACAGCTCTATGATCTGGTGATCCTCCACGATGCTCCTCCTTTCGTTTTTCCTTAGAAGCTTCTACTATACTACTACCCGAACACGGTATGCCGGTTGCATAATTTTCAGGATTTTTTATGCATGTTTCGTGACCGCCCTGCGGCGTTCATCAGTGACACACTTATTATAGCACACGCAGGACACTGCCGACAAGATATAAACACCTCTCTATTCACCAGTCAACATCAAAGCCCTGATAAAAAGCAGTGACATTTGTAACATGTATAGTTACATTTCTCATCTTGTTCCTCTGCTCCCGTCGTGGTATCATTATATCAGAAACAGGCTGCGTCTGGCAGCGATAATCGGTATTATATCGCGTTTCACCAGACAAATACTGTGAACGATAGGAGCGATGTAAATGAAACTTATGACATTATCAGAGAGTCAGACCATGATGACCTTCATCTCACTTGCACTGCTGCTTTTATTCTCTTACGTCTTCGGCACTCTTGCCGAAAAGATAAAGGGTCCGAGAGTTGTCGGAGAGATACTCGGCGGCATGATACTCGGAGGCAGCTGTCTGTTCATTCTGCTTCCCGAAGCAATGAAAAAAATATTTTTTGCCTACCCCGAGCAGGGACAGGTGCTGAATATATTCTATCAGCTTGGGCTGATATTCCTTATGTTCCTTTCGGGTTACAATACCGAGATAAAGCTCTGTAAAAAGAACGCAAGGACTATATCTCTCGTATTCATCGGAGCAACCGTCATACCCATGCTGGCAGCTATACCGTTTATATCACTGTTCAGGAAGAGTTTCATCGGAGTCTCAGGCAATAACATCTCATTTTCACTTGTATTCTGTATAGGAGTTGCGATAACCTCAATACCTGTGATATCAAAAATATTTTTTGATATGGGAATAATGAACACCAAATTCTCAAACACTGTGCTGACAGTTGCGACATTTCAGGATCTTTGCCTGTGGATACTCCTGAATATCGCTACAAAGGTCGCAGCCGCCGGAAAGATAGATATTCTGCATATACTGATGATAGTTCTTTCCACCCTCGGAGCGTTCGCGCTGATAACCGCAGTGTCAAGAATGGTGAGATCGTCAATAAAGGTCCGCGACTCAAAACTGCTGTATACAGTTTGCTTCGTTATGCTTCTCGCTGTATGCGGACTGTTTTCAGTAATGGGCATAAACATCATGTATTCCGCCTTCATCGTCGGATATACTGTAAAAGTGTTCTTCGGCAAGGAAGCCGAAACAGTCAGAGATATATACGCACTCAAGGATATCGTATTCTCGTTTTTCGTACCTGTATACTTTGCACTTGTCGGTATACAGCTTAATGTGATAAACGATTTTTCTCCCGCAAGATTCCTGCTTTTTTTCATAATAGCCTTTGGACTTGAATTTATCGGCACATGGGCTGCTCTTATTTTCTCCGACCTCTCAGGCAATATGAAAATGAATTTCGCAGTAACCATGAACGCAAGAGGAGGTCCCGGTATTGTGCTTGCGACCGTAGGCTATGGAGCCGGTATCATCTCTCTTGAATTCTTCACTGTGCTGATACTTACTACCATGCTATCCTCCATGACAGCAGGCTATTATCTGAGATATCAGCAGAAAAAAGATAAGGCTGTGTTCGACAGCCTGTAAATAGTTAATTTTTCCCATAGTGACAAATGTCACTGCATAAAATGACATTCATCATCTTGAACAGCTTCGTTGTGTATTATATAATATAGACAGAGAAGGTATAATATACTGACAAAGTCAGCAGGATACCGGAGCATCAGGAGGTACAGACCATGGAGATTCTGATACAGATCATTGGCTGGGCAGTCATTGCTGCAGTCGTTTTATTCGTGATCAGTTCTGTCGTTCTTTTCATCAGGGACGGCATACTTGCTAAAAGCGAAGGAAGAAACAGAAAAATCAAGTATAAGGTCATGTTCATAATCAGTATGGCTATTACCGCCATGGCCGCAATGATCGGCATATTCCTGTTTCTCCTTGCAATTGCTGTTATGAGGAGTATGTAGTATGAGTGACCGCAGATTTATAAGGATGCTGATAGCTGTAGTTCTGATTGGACTTCTCCTCACCGCTGCACATCTTATTTTTATTTACCGCGCTTATCAGAACTCATCTGTCATACAATTTATTGCAAGGGAGCTGTGGCTGTGAAAAGGATAACTGTGATACTCACAACAGCTTTTATCTTTGCTGCCGTGAACGCCATGCTGTACGTAACGATAACAAGACGTCTCGCAAATAATTTCAGCGGAACGAGACAGCTGAAAATGGTGGATGTGGGAAAGTTCCTGCCATTCGAAGAGAGCTCTGAGCTTGCAAGAACAGGGGCTTCACTTAAATTCACGGAGAGCGACAAATTGCCTGTTTTAGACGGCGCAGCAGCGCTCGTACCTGTCTATGCTTCTGTGATTGAAAACTGCTACACCGAGGGCTGCGTCACATACAAGGGCGGTACGTTCTCCGACGATAATTATTACGGCGAAAACTTTGCCTCCGACAGCGTTATGCAGTACCAGAATACTATCAGGGGGTTTGATGCCCTTGTGGACGGCTCGGTAGACCTGTTCTTTACAGCTCATCCATCAAAGGAGCAGATGCTGTCTGCACAGGAAAAAGGAGCTGAGCTGGAAATAGTTCCAATTGGTCAGGAAGCATTCGTATTCTTTGTAAATAAAGACAACCCTGTGGATGGTCTTTCTTCGGAGCAGATACGCTCTGTCTACCGTGGAGAGATTACGAACTGGAATGAGGTCGGCGGTGCTTCAAGAACGATATATCCCCTGACCAGAGTTAAAGGATCGGGAAGCCAAACGATGATGGAAAAATTCATGGAGGGAGATATGATCACCTCCAAGGCTCCACTGTCCGTATTCGGCGGAGCGATTGGTTACTCCTTCCGGTACTACCTTTCGGGAATGGTAGCCGATGAAAACGTAAAAATGCTTGCAGTTGACGGTATATATCCCGACACTGAGAATATAAGGAACGGCTCATATCCGCTCACTGCGAATTTTTATGCAGTGTACCGCAGGGATAATCAGAACGCCAATGTTCAAAGGCTCGTTGACTGGCTGTTGTCAGAGGAAGGTGAGACAATGATTGAAGCATGCGGTTATGTTGGATTGCCCGATGATATCTCAGAACAATAAAACAGAAAAAAATATATTGAAATAAAAGGCTTTCCGCAAGAATATCTGCGAAAAGCCTTTTTAGTTTTAATTTAGTTCGGTAGGAGCGATTCTACTTCTCATCACGCACAGATCGTGAATATCCCATATTCCGTCACCGTTGACGTCATAATCCGCACCTGCCGGTATCTCAATCTTTTCTCCGAGGAGGAAAGACTTGAAGTTTCTGATATCGTCAGCCGTATAAACGGCAATTTCATTTTCAGTTCTCTTTGCGCTTACTGAATTGACAACCGCAGATCCGGTGTTCTTAAAAATTTTGAGTGTGAAATAAACGTCTTGTATGTCGTAAGTA
>NZ_JAGCFH010000139.1 GCF_017650195.1 Ruminococcus sp.
GATGCTGTGGAAGCTCTCTACAGAAAAAGTGTTGTGCTTTCAGACCTTGAGGCTCTGCTTGACAGAGTATACGACCTTGAACGTCTTATGACAAAGGTCATGTACAAGAGTGCGAATCCGAGAGATCTGAAATCACTTTCTGCTACGGCGATGCAGCTTCCTCTGATAAAGCAGGAACTTGAAAAGCTCAGTGATTCAAAGCTTATTGTCCGTTACAACAGCGAGATATCCACCCTTGATGAGCTTGTGAACCTTGTCGAGAATGCCATTATTGATGAGCCGCCAATATCCGTAAAGGACGGCGGAGTAATAAAGGAGGGCTTCAATAAGGAGCTCGACGAGCTGAGACATATAATGAACAACGGCAGAGGCATTATCGACGAGATAGAACAGCGTGAAAAGGAAGCCACAGGCATCAAGAATCTTAAAATAGGCTTCAACCGCGTGTTTGGCTACTACCTTGAAGTAACGCGTTCATACTATGACCTTATACCAGAGGGCTGGATACGCAAGCAGACTCTTGCCAACGCTGAACGCTTCATAACCGAGGACCTGAAAAACGCGGAGAACGCTATACTCGGCGCTAAGGATAAGGCTCTCTCCCTTGAGGCAGATATATTCGCAGAGGTACGCGACTTCCTTGCCACAAAGCTTGAAGCCGTACAGAAGACCGCTTCTGCTGTAGCTGCGGTGGACGTGCTTTGCTCTTTTGCGGACGTAGCACTGAGAAATCAGTACGTAAAGCCAGATATCACCATAGACGGCTCAATTGATATAAAGGCAGGACGTCACCCGGTTGTGGAGCTCATGCTGACGGATGAGGTGTTCGTACCAAATGACATGCATATCGACAACAAGGCAGACCGTATGTCCATAATCACCGGACCGAATATGTCCGGTAAGTCTACATATATGAGACAGGCTGCTCTGATAGTCCTCATGGCGCAGACAGGTAGTTTCGTGCCTGCTGATTCCGCTAAAATATCCGTGGTGGATAAGATATTCACCCGTGTGGGTGCCTCCGACGACCTCACTGCCGGACAGTCCACGTTCATGGTGGAAATGAGTGAAGTATCTGACATACTCAAAAACGCCACTCCAAATAGCCTTGTCATACTTGACGAGGTGGGACGCGGTACGTCCACATTTGACGGAGTGAGCATAGCCCGTGCTGTTGCCGAGTATATATGCAGCTCAAAGAAGCTCGGCTGTAAGACCCTCTTTGCTACCCACTATCACGAGCTTATAGGGCTTGAAAATGAGCTTGAAGGTGTTAAGAACTACAGTATCGCTGTAAACAAGCACGGCGGCACTATTCGTTTCCTGAGAAAGATAGTTCGCGGAGGAGTGGACGAGAGCTACGGAGTTGACGTAGCAAAGCTTGCAGGACTTCCTGCGAAAGTGGTTGCAAGGGCAAGAGAGCTTCTTGAGGAAATGGAAAGAGCCCATGCCACGGAGTGCCCTGCGGCAGTACGCGAGGAGTCTGGACAGATAAGTTTCGGCAGTCTTGGACGTGAGGCAGCACTTGATATGCTTGAAAAGACAAATATAGACGAGCTTACGGACAGCGAGTGCCGCGAACTCCTCAGCGATATGCTGAATGCGTTGCAGTAAGAGCCATTAGCTATTGGCTCGGAACGCCGACTGCGTTCCGTCAACTATCAACTTTAGATGAATTTTAGGGTGTGATGCCTACATCGCCCCGTCTGAATAAATATCATAAATAACAGAGGTGAACGATATGCCTGCATACTTTTCGATGATAATGGAATTTAGCCGCGCAGAGTTGGATTTTGACAATATGAAAGAGCTCAATGCCTACATCAAATACGCTGGACTTGTGTTCAAGGGTGGCGTAGGTCATGCAAAGGACGATACCGTCGAGGATATTATCGACTGGAACCAGCATAAGCTTGAAGAGGACTTTGAGCTGGGCTATGACGAGGATTCCTCCAACGACTATAAGCAGATGTGTTTCAGCTTTGGTGGCTTTTCAGAAATACGCGGCTACATCATGAACGAGGACCCCATAAGGGGAGAATATACTTTCAACCTCCTCATACCTGAGGATGAGGTCGCAGAAGACTCGAAGACTTACAAAAAGGAAGCTGTTGACAAGCTCAAGGAGCTCGCCTCACTTCTGTGGATACTTCCCAAGACTCGTACTATACAGACAAAGCTGGAGTTGAGGGAGGGCATAGTTCCCGAAATGGATATAAGGGACGGCGCAGAACCCTCTGCCTGTCCATTTGCCATAGTATCCGAAAAGCAGTTCGGACGTATGGACACAGCTGATTATACTGCAGAGCATATCAATGCAGGTGGTGTTATCCTTATACCCAACTGGGTGAAGCTGGTCTGAGCTGCGTTACATTCAGAAAGGAAGTAAAAAAATGCCGTCCATAAACGTTCTTAGCAAAGAAATATCAGAGCTTATCGCTGCAGGAGAGGTCATAGAGCGTCCTTCCTCGGTAATCAAGGAGCTTGTGGAGAACTCCATTGACTCAGGAGCGACCCATATAACCGTCGAGATAAAAAACGGCGGTACTACATATATGCGTGTTACCGACGATGGGTGCGGTATGTCCTTCGACGATGTGCCGAAGGCATTCCTCCGTCATGCCACAAGCAAGATAAGCGTAAAAGAAGACCTTGAAAATATCCTCACTCTCGGCTTCCGCGGAGAGGCTCTTGCCTCCGTGGCAGCCGTTTCGCGTGTTGAGATAATGACAAAGCAACGCGAGCAACTTTATGGTACACTTTACGCTATCGAGGGAAGCGCCGAGAAGTCCTACGAGGAGAGCGGCTGTCCCGATGGCACAACTGTCATAATACGTGACCTTTTCTACAATGTCCCTGCAAGGCGGAAGTTCATGAAAAAGGATGTGACTGAGGGAAACGCCGTAAGCAGCATACTGCAGAAGATAACCATGTCCCATCCTGAAATATCTTTTAGATTCATACGCGATAACCGCACGGAATTCAACTCCAGCGGAGACGGGGAGCTCTTTTCGGCGATATATGCAGTTTACGGACGAGACTTCGCCCGTGACCTCATACCAGTTGACTATGAATACGAGGGGGTACACGTAGGTGGCTTCGTGATAAAGCCTCTTTACTCCAAGACCAACCGTGCCTTCCAGAATTTCTTTGTAAACGGTAGATACGTCCGTTCAAGGCTTTGCTCGGCGGCTCTGGAAAACGCCTATACAAATATGATAATGACAGGAAAATTCCCTGCCTGCGTGCTGCTCATAGACCTTGCACCAAATTCTATGGACGTGAACATACACCCGACAAAGGCTGAGGTGCGCTTCACCAATGAAAAATCTGTATCCGACGCGATATACTTTGCAGTTAAGAATGCCATGATGAAGGATGGGCTCATATACGAATTCGAGCTGAAGCCCCATACAGACTGGACAAAGACTGCTCCGGAGCCGGAGGAGATAAAGCAGCAGGAGTTTATTTTTACTCCCGTTGACAAGATAGAGGAGACCGAGCAGAAACTTTCGGAGGCTCCTGCTCCAGTGCATACAGCTCCCAAGCAGGTCAGGGAGGAGATGCCGGTCATTACGAATATAAATCTGCGCCCTGCCTACAGCCAGCCAGAGCCGGTACAGCAACAGGTACCCGTATACGAAAGGGAAGCGGAAAAAACTTCCGAGCCCGTAAAAACTTCCGAACCCGTAAAAACTCCCGAGTCTGAGAAAGAACCTGAGCCGCTTGAGGCAGTTGAGGGATTCAGTTATATCACTCAGCAGTCATTTGCAGCAGTTCCTGTACAAAAGCCGGCGGAGCCGGAGGCTCCAACAGAGTCGGTATGGACGGAAAAGCCGAAGATACGTGTTATCGGTGAAGTCTTCGGGCTTTACATAGTGGCTGAGGTGGGCGATGACACCATGATAATGATAGACAAGCACGCTGCCCATGAGCGTATACTCTTCGAGAAACTGAAGAGCCGCAATTGTCGTCAGTATAGCCAGCAGCTCCTCACGGGAGTAAAGGTGCTCCTTACTGGTGATGAATTCAGCGCTCTCGAAACGAATCAAGAGCTCCTTGCGGACATGGGTTTTGCCTTTGATTTTTCGGAAAAGCCGTGCGCTGTGGCTACGGCAGTCCCCACATTCATAATGGAACTGGAAATGGAGGAAATAATCTCGGAGATAGCTAACAATCTCCGTATGAACAGTCGCGATCCCCAGTCCCACGCACTGGACGATATGCTTCATACGGTCGCATGCAAATCGGCTATAAAGGGCAACGATAAAAATGACATAGTTGAGCTCCAGTCTCTTGCGGAGCAGGTCTACTTCGACGAGAGGATACGTCACTGTCCTCACGGCAGACCTGTTATGTTTACTATGACCAAGAGCAATATTTCGCACCAGTTTAAGAGAACGTAAGGCGGAGCGATGAAAGGTTTATTAAAGGCTTTTATGGTTATCTTGTTGTTTGCAGCTGTTTATGCATCAGTTTTTTGTTTGTGACTCGCAAAGGCGATTATGCTTATAAAGATTGGATTGAGTCTCAGTTTGCAGAAAGCGGCAGACAAGATATCTATTGTGAGGGCTGTCCAGAAGGGACTGCTTTTGTTGATTTACTTGTAAAGGATAAATTGAATGATAAGTACGCAGTGGATTTTAATGAAAAAAACGGCTTACTTCTCAATGTTGGAAGGGAATGCGGACTGGCAACTTATGATAAAGATGGATATACCAGTCTTATGCTAAGGCATAGCTGTGCAAGGTACAAAGGAGTGAACAAAAATAATACATCGTGTTCCATTAAATTGGACCTTAATACTGGAATTGTAAGGTTCTGGCGCCAATTCCGCAGAGAAAAGCTGGCATATTGCGACAGAGATGGAAATGTCATTGGAGTTACTGATGATGTGAAGATCAAACCTGATTTTTTTGAAGCTGTAGATAGTTTTTGCGTTAAGTCTTCAGGAGAAAAACTGGAATATTATGTTGTATACCTGAAAGACACTGAAGTCCATGCCGATTCATACGATGATATATACGTAGATAAATATGCTATATTTTTTACTGCATATTGTATTACTGCATTCCTTGTGCTTTTTGAATATTATATCAAAATACGTAAAGAGAAAATGGATTCGGTAAAAATGATAAAATGCATACAATCGGGAGAAGTTGACAATGAACAAAAATAATAAAAAGCCTTTTGTCCTGGCAGTGGTGGGTCCTACCGCCTCCGGCAAAACATGGCTGGGCGTTGAGCTTGCGAAGATATATGGCGGAGAGGTGATCTCCGCCGACTCCATGCAGATCTACAAGGGCATGGACATAGCCTCGGCAAAGCCCACAGAAGCCGAAAAACAGGGTGTACCTCACCACCTAATGGACTTTCTTGACCGTGGAGAGAGCTTCAGCGCCGCCGACTATGTACAGCTTGCCAACGAAAAGATAACAGAGATACTTTCTCGTGAAAAGATGCCCATAATCGTGGGCGGTACTGGGCTTTACATCGACTCCTTACTCGAGAATGTGAGATTTTCCGAGGGCGGCAGCGACGAGGTTTATCGCAGGGAGCTGTACGACTTTGCCCATGAGCAGGGAAACGAGGCGCTTCACGCTTGTCTTGCGGAGCTCGACCCAGAAGCCGCTGAGGGTATACACCCCAATAATCTTGTGAGAGTTGTCAGGGCTCTTGAGGTGTGTAAGGTTACGGGACGGAGGTTCAGCGAGCTGAAAAGGGAGAGCAGACTTGTTGAAAGTCCGTACAATTCTCTTATCATCGGATTGAACTACGAGAACAGGCAGACCCTCTACGAACGTATCGACCACCGGGTTGATGAAATGGTGAAGGCGGGGCTTGTGGAAGAAGCCCGTCAGCTTTGGCAGGAAAGCGGCATGAAGACCGCTGCCAACGCTATCGGCTACAAGGAGCTGATACCATATTTCGAGGGGAAAGCGGAACTTTCAGACTGTATCGCTCTTATAAAACAGGAAACGCGGAATTATGCCAAACGTCAACTGACGTGGTTCCGGAAAAACGACCGTATAGAGTGGTTTTTTTTGGACAGATTTAATAAAAATAATGAAATATTAGAAAAATGCAAAAAAAGTATAGCCAAATACTTGGAAATGTGATATAATGTACTGTGTGTATTTCTGCGCGGCTTATTTGGCAAAAAATTTTACTCGTAGCGCGCTACACGGAAACAAATATCTGATAGGAGAATGTGTATGAACAAAACAATCAATCTGCAGGACGTGTTCCTCAATCAGTGCAGAAAAGACAAGATTATGGTGACTATCATACTTACAAACGGTTTCCAGTTCAAGGGAATGGTTAGAGGTTTCGACAGCTACGTTGCTATCTTCGACTGCGACGGAAAGCAGCAGCTCGTATACAAGCATGCTATCTCGACCATTATCCCTGCAAGATCTGTTTCTATCCTCGACGCTTCAGAAAAGAACGACTAAGGGTGATCTGAATGGGTTTTTCCAAGTCGGACGGCAGCTTCATGGTCAAATTGCTAAGGAATGTTGTACTGGTGCTGCTTCTGATCGTTTTCGTAAGCATAGTCTATAATTTCCGCAACAGGGAAAGCGACACTGTCACTGCCCTCATGGCTTCGGCTCAGTCCTCAAAGGAATTCAAAGGCGTTTTCATAAGGAACGAGCAAATACAGCTTTACAGCGGGAACGGCGTTCTCAGCTACAATGTGTCGGATGGCGGAAAGGTCGGAAACGGCACTGTCATAGCGGAGGCTTATCACGACGACGAACAGCTCAGCATCAAACGCGAAAAGGCTAAGCTTGAAAGGGAACTGAATATCCTCGAAAAGATACAAAATCCCGGAACTCTTGAATCTGCTCAGCCCGCCAGCCTTTCCGAAAGCATCGACGACAGCTACCGCAGCCTTATGTACTACAGAGACATGGGCAGGCTCGACGAGCTCAACGAGGTCAAGGACGATTTCCTGATACAGCTCAGTACCTATCAGATAGTTACCGAGAAGGTCCAGGGATTCGACCAGAAGATATCTGATATAAAAGCAGAAATTGAAAAGCTCAATGCGAGGAGCGTTCTCCCAAGCGAGGAGATAATAGCCCCGCGTTCAGCCTATTTCGTGAGCTATATCGACGGTTATGAGGACAAGCTCAATACCAAGGAGCTGGACAAGCTCACTGTTTCGATGCTGGAGGAGGTAACCGACAGGAAGTCCACAGCGCCGAACGTGGTGGGAAAGCTCATAGATGGCTACGGCTGGTACCTTGCTATAGTTGCGGATAATTCCAAGAAGCTGTACTCCATAGGAGAAGAGGTCATGCTTAGGTTTGATTCGTCGGCTGAGAGTTATCCGGCTGTGATACATGATATCCGAGATGAAAAAAAGGACAAGAGCATCATTATTATATCCTGCGACAAGATGAATTACGAACTTGTACAGCACAGAGCCGAGATAGTCGAGCTCATAAAGGTCGTAAACGGTAAGGGCGAATGTACGGGGCTCAAGGTGCCGCGTGAAGCCATACGATTTGCTGAAGTGACTGTAACCGAGGACGATGGTAGTGGAAATATCACTACAAAGACCTCAAAGTGCAAGGGCGTATATATCCGTAAGGGTGAGCAGATACTCTTCAAGAAGATAAACGTCGTATACGAGGGCAGCGACTACGTTCTCTCGGCGCCTTCGACCGATCCGTCTACAAAGGACGAATACCTTGAGCTTTACGACGACATACTGATAGAGGAGGTCGAGGGCAGTGAATAATGACGATCTCGCTTATATCGACGAGAACCTGCGCATAATAAGAGAGAGATGCGCTGAGGCAAAGGAAAAGTACCGCAGTCCAGGTGACAAGGTACGTATAATGGCTGTCACAAAGACAGTTGCCCCTGAGGCGGTGAACCATGCTGTAAAGCTTGGTATAGACCTTCTCGGCGAGAACAGGGTGCAGGAATATCTCTCAAAGGCTGACCTATACGACAAGTCAGCAGAGGTGCAGTTCATTGGCCATTTACAGACAAATAAAGTAAAATATATCATAAATACGGTAAGCATGATACAGTCCGTTGACAGCCTTAAGCTGGGACAGGAGATAAGCCGCCTCGCCGTGAAGAACGGCAGGGTAATGGATATCCTCTGCGAGGTCAATATCGGCGGAGAGGATTCCAAGAGCGGTATCGCTCCTTCAGGACTGAAAGAACTTATCAGCGGGCTCTCGGAGCTCGAAGGTGTGCGGATAAGAGGTCTCATGACGATACCTCCTCCCTCGGACAGCGATATCTTTCTCGGAAGAATGAAGGAGCTTTACGATAGTATCTCCTCAGAGTACAGCGGTATGGATATCCTTTCCATGGGCATGACCCACGATTACGCCGAAGCAATAAGGTACGGCTCTACGCTCGTGCGCGTAGGCACCGGTCTATTCGGTGCAAGAGACTATTCAAAGTAACTCCCGGCGGAAAGCCGTATATCAACACGGGATACTCCGCATTGATCCTGTGAAGAAAGATAAAAATATATATAATGCGGAGAAGGAGTATTAAGATGAAACTTTTTGAGAACATTAAGGAATTTTTCTTTGCTGAAGAGGACGACGATTTTGACGCAGATGTTCCGGTTCGTCACGAACGCGGCGAAAGAAGCGGTTTCTCATCAGCCGCTCAGGACGATGCTCCCGTAAACGAAGGCGGACTTGGCGGTGGAATGAGCAGGGAAAGACGAAATAAAGTAGTTAATATACAGACAACGGCACAGCTTCAGGTGGTGCTCGTAAAGCCTTCTGCATTCACAGACGCAAAGCAGATAGCAGATCACCTCATAGCTAAAAAGACAGTAGTTCTTAATCTCGAGACAGCTTCTCCAGAAAACAAGAGAAGGATAATTGACTTCTTAGTAGGCGTTGCTTATGCAAACGGCGGAAGTCTCAAGCCTGTTGCTAATCTTACCTACATTATAACTCCTTACAATGTAGGCTTTATAGGCGAGGATCTCGTAGGTGAGCTGGAGAACAACGGCGTATTCATCTGATGAACGATCCTACGGATAAGCTCTTTACCGCAAGGCTTGGGGACATGACGGCACTCTGCGAAAGAAATTCGGCGCCGGTGTTCTCATCTTTCCTTGACGAAAGACAGTGTGCGGAAGCCGAGGCGTGGTGCGCAAGAAATGTAGGTAGCCTCAGGTATTTGCTGTGGGGCGGCTATGAGGACGCAAGGCGCAAAATGCTGTCGGTATATCCTGATTACTGCGAGGACTATATCCTCGCGGAATTTCCTTTTGTCTGCCTTACATTCACCTACAGGGAGGAGGACAGTCTCTCTCACAGGGATTTCCTCGGCTCCTTTATGGGCTTGCAGCTCAAAAGGGACGTTATCGGAGATATTGTTGTATCAGAGGGCACTGCACAGTCGTTCGTCACCGGGGTGGCGGCACGGCTCATAAGCGGTAGCTTATCCAAAATAGGCAGAGTCGGAGTGAAAATATCCGACGACAAACCTTTTATACTCGAAAACGCTCAGAAGTATCAGGAAATAAGCGGTACGGTGGCTTCGCTCCGCCTCGACTGTGTGGTCGGGCTTGCTGCGAGGATAAGCAGAGAAAAGGCTGCGGCACTTATCCGCACTGACAGGGCAGAGGTAAATCATCTGCCGGTTTCATCAGTCTCCCATGAACTCAGGGGCGGAGATATATTGTCAATTAGGGGCTACGGAAGATTTGTACTTTCTGAAATAAACGGTTATACAAAGAAAGACCGCATACACATTATCTTGAAGAAATATATTTAGAGGTGATTGAAATGATAACTTCAAAAGACGTCAGAAACAAAAGATTTGAAAAAGCAGCTTTTGGATATAAACAGGAGGAGATAGACGAGTTTCTCAATCAGCTTGAGGCTGAACTTGACGAAATGGAGCGTGAGCGCTCGGAAGCAAACAGCAAGATACAGGTGCTCGCAGATAAGGTAAGAGAGTACATGAGAGACGAGGACGCTCTTAAGGACGCTCTCCTCGGCGCTCAAAAGCAGGGCCATCAGGTGCTTAACGAGGCTAACGAGAAGGCTGAGAAGATCATTGCTGAGGCTCAGGCTAAAGCAGACGCCCTCGAGGACGAGGCTGTACGTCAGCACGCTGAGGCTATGGAAAAGAACCGTGAGGAGATTGCAAAAGAAAAGGAAGCTCTCATTGAAGCTCAGCAGCAGGTAGCAGACTTCAAGAAGAGTCTCTTTGATATGTATAAGAGCCATCTCGAGCTCATTTCCTCTATGCCCGAGACCTTTGACAATGAGACAGAGGAAGAGGAGACAGAGGATAAGGCTGAGACAGCTGAAGAGATTGCAGCAGCAGTTGCGTCAGATGTTGAGGAATGATCAATAATCAAAAAGATTGAAAGGAGGATCCCTCCTAGCTTTTGAATGAGGGATCGGATAGTATGGCACAGGATTATAACAGCACTCTTAATTTACCGCAGACAGAATTTCCCATGCGTGGAAATCTGCCTAAGAGGGAGCCTGAAACTCTCAAAAAATGGGAGGACGAAAGACTCTACTACAAGATGATAGATAAGAATAAGGGCAAGCCTTCTTATATTCTTCATGACGGACCTCCCTACGCAAACGGAGAGATCCATCTTGGTCACGCGCTGAATAAGTCGCTAAAGGACTTTATCGTAAAGTATAAGAATATGAGCGGATTCTGTGCTCCCTACGTTCCCGGATGGGACACCCACGGACTTCCTATCGAGCTTAAGGCTATGAAGGCTATTGGCGTTGAGAACGGTGCTATCCCTTCTGTAGACCTAAGAAAGCACTGCCGTGAATACGCTATGACACAGGTCGCAAACCAGATGAAGGGATTCAAGAGGCTCGGCTCACTGGGCGACTATGATTACCCCTATCTTACACTTCGTCCCGAGTACGAGGCAAGACAGGTAGAGGTATTCGGAGCAATGTCAAAGAAGGGCTATATGTACAAGGGACTTAAGCCGGTATACTGGTGCCCTGACTGCAATACAGCTCTTGCAGAGGCTGAGATAGAATACTCCAACGATCCTTGCTATTCTATTTATGTAAAGTTCAATGTTACCGATGACAAGGGAATTTTCACAGGTCTCGGTCTTGATCTTTCAAAGATATTCTTCGTTATCTGGACAACTACCACATGGACTATCCCCGGCAACTTGGCTATATGCCTTGGCCCGGAGTACAACTATACCCTCGTTCACGTAGGAGACGAATACTACGTAATGGCTGAGGAGCTTGTAAAGACTACTATGGAAACTGCAGGTATCACAGAGTATACCACAGACCATATCTTTACAGGAGCTGAGCTGGAGGGAATGAAGACAAAGCATCCCCTCTACGATCGCCCGTCACCGATAATCGTCGGCGACCACGTCACTCTTGAAAGTGGTACTGGCTGCGTACATACAGCTCCGGGCTACGGTGTTGAGGACTTTGAAGTATGCAAGAACTATGATGATATCGGCATAATCGTATGCGTTGACTCAAAGGGCAAGCAGACAGCTGAAGCAGGCGAATTTGAGGGCATGGACACCGATCAGGCTAACAAGGCTATTGCCGCGAAGCTCACAGAGCTTGGCGCTATGCTGGCTACTCAGAAGATCGTCCACCAGTATCCTCACTGCTGGCGCTGTAATAGTCCTATCATATACAGAGCTACAGAGCAGTGGTTCTGCTCAGTGAATGGCTTCAAGGACGAGGCTATAAAGGCTATAGAGTCTGTACAGTGGATACCCGAATGGGGCGAGGACCGCATCAAGGGAATGGTACGTGACAGAAGCGACTGGTGTATCTCGCGTCAGAGAACATGGGGCGTTCCGATTCCAGTTGTTTACTGCAAGGACTGCGGCAAGCCTATATACAACGACGAGACCATCTCCGCTATTGCAGATCTCTTCCGCAAGGAGGGCGCTGATTCATGGTGGACAAAGGATACAAGTGAATTTATCCCCGCAAGTGTAAAGTGTGAATGCGGCTGTGGTGAATTCACCAAGGAATATGACATCATGGACGTATGGTTTGACAGTGGTGTATCCCATACATCCGTTATGGAAGGAAAGGACTTCCCCTGCCTTACATGGCCTGCTGATCTCTACCTCGAAGGAGCCGATCAGTATCGAGGCTGGTTCCAGTCATCTCTTCTTACATCTGTTGTGTACAAAGGCTGTGCTCCTTACAAGGCAGTATGTACTCATGGCTGGGTAGTTGACGGTGAAGGCAAGGCTATGCATAAGTCCCTCGGAAACGGTATCGATCCGAGTGAGATAACAGAGCAGTTCGGCGCTGATATCCTCAGGCTCTGGGCAGCTTCTTCTGACTATCATAGTGATATTCGTATATCCAAGCCTATCATAAGTCAGCTTTCCGACGCCTACAAGAAGATAAGAAATACTGCACGTTTCATACTGGGCAATCTCGGAAACGGTGCAGGTTTCGATCCCGACAAGGACTGTGTAAGCGACGATAAGCTCACAGAGCTTGACAAGTGGGCTCTCATGAAGCTTGACAACCTCATTGACACTATGAAAAAGGGCTACGAGGCATTTGATTTCCATATTGCTCTCCATGCTCTCCACAATTTCTGTGTAATAGATATGTCCAACTTCTACCTTGACATAATCAAGGACAGACTTTACTGTGAGAAGGAAGATTCAGTTCTCCGCCGCGCAGCTCAGACGGCAATGTACCGTATTATCAGTGCGATAACAAGACTTGCCGCACCTATCATTTCATTCACCGCTGAGGAGATATGGCAGTTTATGCCTCACTCCGCAGACGACGACACTCAAAGTGTATTCCTCAATCAGATGCCGGAAAAGAGCGGCATTGAGTTCACAGCCGACTTCATAGACAAGTGGCAGTTCATATACAACACAAGACTCGGAGCAAATAAGGCTCTTGAAGACGCAAGAAACGAAAAGACTATCGGCAAGTCACTCGAGGCTAAGATCATTATCAAGAGCAGCGATGCAGACTATGATAAATACGTATCTCTTGCGGACCAGCTCAAGGATATTCTCATCGTATCAGGCGTTGAGGTTGAAAATGGCGGAGCTGAGACTGCTTACGAGGTAGCAAAGGCTGAGGGAGAAAAGTGCGAGCGATGCTGGTGTTTCAGCAAGTATGTTGGCACAAATCATACTCACCCCACCCTCTGCGAGAGATGTGCAGCAGCTGTGGAGGTCTGATCTGTATTATATTGCCTGTCGGCTTGAAGGGTCGGCAGGCAGTCTTATTGAAAGGATAAAACAAGTGGCGATATTACTTGCTTTGCTGGCGGCAGCCCTTATCGCAGTCGATCAGCTTGTGAAATACTGGGCGATATACGAACTTAAGCCTGTAGGGACTATGGACTTCATCCATATCGGAGATTTTAAGATATTTGACCTGACATACCTTGAAAATCAGGGAGCTATCTTCGGCGTTATGTCAGGAAAGCGCTGGTTTCTTGTAGGCTTCACGAGCATAGTTGTTCTGGCTGGTATAGTCCTGCTTATAAAGCTTTTCAAGCGCTCGAAATTCCTCAATGTGGCAATCACATTGTTCATTGCAGGAGGTATAGGCAATCTAATAGACCGGTTCCGCTTTGCTTACGTGGTTGATATGTTCGAGCTGAAGCTTTTCCGCTTCGCTATATTCAACGTGGCGGATATATGTGTTACGGTGGCTTTCGTAATGCTGCTGATATATGGCATATTCATAGACCCGAAGAACGAAAAGGCTAAAAAAGCCGAAAAGGCAGCGTCTGATAGCGATGAATGATACTGTTATTCTTACAGTCTTTGCAGAGTATGCCGGAAGCCGTATAGATAAGTATATTTCTGACAATATTGCTGAGCTCACACGGTCTGCGGTACAGGGACTCATTGAAAAGGGACTTGTTCTCGTGAACGGGAAAGAGGTCAGCAAGAACTGCAAACTTAAATCAGGGGACGAGGTATCGGTGGAGATACCGGATCCCGAGCCAATGGACGCAGTTCCTGAGGATATCCCCCTCGATATCGTATACGAGGATGACGACCTCATCGTTGTGAACAAGCCCAAGGGCATGGTGGTACACCCTGCTCACGGAAACTATACCGGTACTCTCGTGAACGCTCTCCTGCATCACTGCGGAGACAGCCTTTCAGGTATAAACGGAGTTATACGCCCAGGGATAGTACACCGTATTGACAAGAACACCAGCGGTCTTCTCATAGTTGCGAAGAACGATGCCTCACACCTTAAACTTGCAGAGCAGATAAAGGCTCACAGCTTTACGAGGGAATACGAGGCAGTAGCATGCGGATACTTCAAGGATACGGAAGGTACTGTGGACGCTCCTATAGGGCGGCATAAGAACGACCGCAAGAAGATGTGTGTTACCACGGAGAATTCGAGAAATGCGGTCACTCATTACAGCGTTATAAAGCAGTATGGCGGCTACGCATACGTAAGGCTGAGACTGGAAACTGGAAGGACGCACCAAATAAGGGTCCATCTAAGCTATATTGGTCACCCAGTACTCGGTGACGACGTTTATGGAAAGCCCTTCAAGGGCATAGAGGGACAGTGTCTCCATGCCCGTAAGATAGGCTTCATACATCCTACCACAGGGGAATATATGGAGTTTGAAAGCGGCCTGCCGGATTATTTCGCAGCAATACTGGCAAGGCTCGAAAAAATGTAGGAGGGATCCTGTTGTTTGAAGATATATCGAAAGTAGTCCTGCTCAGTGACATGGACGGTACTCTCCTTAGTACCGACAAAAGGATAACCGATACTGACAGACGTGCCATAGAGCATTTCAGGGAGCTGGGAGGACGCTTCACCGTTGCTACGGGGCGTACAGTACAGTCCTTTGACCAGTACCGCTCTATGCTCGGCCTGAAAGAACCTATAATAATGTACAACGGAGCGGCTATTTACGACTATACAAGCGGAAAAATGCTATACACCCACCCTCTCCCTGAGGCAGCAGGGGCATACGCGGCTCAGCTTATGGAGCTCATGCCCGATGTGGGAGGAGAGGTGCTGAGACCGGAGGGCACCTACGTTTTCAGCAATACAGATTATCAGCAGCTGCATACAAGGCTCTGCGGTATAGAACCGTACTATAAGGGGCTTGGAGAGATAGAAGAGGGCGGCTGGCTGAAGGTGCTGTTCGCCATGTCCCCCGAGGACGTGGACTGTATGGAGCTTCTTGTGAAGAAGCTTGACTATGAGGGCGTTGATTTTGTAAGGTCCTCGGAGATATTTTTTGAAATGCTCCCCAAAGGAGTGAGCAAGGGCTCGGCTCTTGCGGAATACAGGAAGCTCAGCGGCATGGAAGGCTGCACCTTCGTGTCCATAGGCGACTTCAACAATGATATAGAGATGATAGTTGGAGCTGACCTGGGCGTTTGCCCGGCAAACGCGGAGGATTCTGTAAAAGCAAAGGCAGACCTTATACTCACCCGCACCAATGACGAGGGAGCTGTTTCGGAGCTCATAGATCATATAATCGAAAGGTGCAGAAGTTAGAACGATGAAAAACAAGAAGGCGGCAATAATCACATACATAGTCGCGGTAGTGTGCGTACTGGGACTTATCGGGTTGCTTGTCTACTGTAGAGTGACAGGCAGGACTTCCGAAGATACTCCGAATTTTACTCTTGAGGATATAGCCATGCTGTCGCTGGCGGTATTAGCTGTGCCAATGTGGATAATATCGCTCCTGCTAATGAAGGCACTGAGGTTGAGAGGAACTCTTCACGAAAGGGAGAACAAAATGCTCATATCTCTGCCTGCTTTGGCATGCACGGGATTTTTTATATTCTATGGTATAGTTCTTATTATGATGAATGTAAAATGATGTACATACTAAGTTTACATTTTTCAGCAAGAAATGCATTGCATTAACTCAATTATTGCGGTATAATATTGGTATAGCCAACCCCGCAGGGGCAGGACCGTCCGTCTGACCTTTCACTTTGAGGATGGAGGAGAAAGCCTGCCCCTGCTACCAAAAAATGCAGATCACGGCGCAAGCCGTTAAATAAATTATTGGAGGTCAATATGGACGCAAAGCTTAAAAAGGAATTGCAGAAAACTGCCTGCAAAGTCAGAATGGGCGTTATCGAGGGTACTTATAACGCTAAATCAGGTCACCCGGGCGGTTCGCTCTCGATAAGCGATACTCTCACTTATCTTTACTTCAACAAGATGAACAACGATCCCAAGAACCCAGATTCTCCCGACAGAGACAGATTCGTTCTTTCGAAAGGACATACGGCTCCTGCGCTGTACTCGGTACTGGCACAGAGAGGCTATTTTTCTGTTGAAGAGCTGAAATCTCTTCGCCATATAGGTGCACTTCTTCAGGGCCACCCCTGTATACACATACCCGGCGTTGATATGTCAAGCGGCTCACTCGGACAGGGTATATCCGCTGCCTGCGGAATGGCTCTTGCTGGCAAAATCAACGGCAAGTCCTACAAGGTATACACCGTTCTCGGCGACGGAGAGATCGAGGAAGGACAGGTATGGGAGGCTGCTATGTTCGCAGCTCACAAGAAGCTCACAAACCTTGTTGCTATCGTTGATAACAACGGCTTACAGATAGACGGTCCCATAACTGAGGTATGCTCACCGGAGCCTATCACAGACAAATTCGCAGCTTTCGGCTGGCACGTTATCACTATGGACGCTCACGACTTCGACGACATCGACAGAGCTTTCACAGAGGCTGATTCCGTAAAGGACAAGCCTGTGGCTATTATTCAGAAGTCCACAAAGGGCAAGGGCGTTTCATTTATGGAAAATCAGGTGAGCTGGCACGGTACCGCTCCCAACAAGGAGCAGTACGATCAGGCTATGTCAGAGCTTAACGCGCAGTTAAAGGAATTGGAGGACTAATCACATGGCAGATGTTATCAAAAAGGCTACCAGAGAAAGCTACGGCGAGGCTCTTAAGGAACTTGCCGAGGAATACAAGGATCTCGTTGTCCTCGATGCAGACCTTGCTGCTGCTACAAAGACAGGCGTATTCAAGAAGGCATATCCAGATCGTTTCTTTGACTGCGGTATAGCTGAGGCTAATATGATGGGCGTTGCTGCTGGTCTTGCAGCCTGCGGAAAGATACCTTTCGCAAGCACCTTTGCTATGTTCGCTGCCGGAAGAGCTTTTGAAATAGTAAGAAACTCTATCGGCTATCCCCACCTCAATGTTAAGATTGGTGCTACACACGCCGGTATCTCTGTTGGTGAGGACGGAGCTACTCATCAGTGTAACGAGGATATCGCTCTTATGAGAACTATCCCCGGCATGACTATCATCAACCCCTGTGACGATGTAGAGGCTAAGGCTGCTGTAAAGGCTGCTCTCGACTTCAAGGGCCCCGTTTATATGCGTTTCGGAAGACTTGCAGTACCGGTCATCAACGACGCTGCAAGCTACAAGTTCGAGCTCGGCAAGGGCGTTGTTATGAAGGACGGTAAGGATGTTACAATTGTTGCTACAGGTCTCATGGTTAACGAGGCTGTAGAAGCTGCAAAGACTCTCGAGGCTGAAGGTATCTCCGCAAGAGTTGTTAATATCCACACTATCAAGCCTCTTGACAAGGAGCTTATCTGCAAGTGTGCCAAGGAGACAGGTTTTATCGTTACTGCTGAGGAGCACAGCGTTATCGGCGGTCTTGGTTCTGCTGTTGCAGATGCTGTTACAGAGTGCTGTCCTGTTCCGGTTATCAAGATCGGCGTGAACGATGAGTTCGGTCACTCAGGTCCGGCTGTAGACCTCCTCAAGGAGTTCGGTCTCTCAGCTGAGAACATCGTGAAGACAGTAAAGAAGGCACTTAATAAGTAATGTGTAGAGGCGGATATTAGCCCGCTATCCTTAATGAAACTATATATTCTTATGAAACCCGAGGGCATAACGTCCTCGGGTTTCTGCTATTAAGCAAGCTGTCTGTTTGAACGTTTTATCCTTTGTAGGAGTAATGTATCGGCTTTATTCCTATTCAGTTTGGTTTGGCATTTTTTTGCTAACAGAAGTGCACATTATCCGCCCTTTTTAATTTATAGTTCGTAATGCGTAATTGATTTGTAGGGGCTGGCATTCCCGAGAGCACGTGATAATACAATCGCAAACCGCGGATTACAGGGCTACTGGCTTGGGCGAACGCTGTTAGCACCTACGCTAAAAACTAATTACTAACAATTTTTCAAAAAAAGCTTGACAAAGCAAAATTAATATGATATAATTATCACGCTGTGAATAATACAGCATCGTATTCTAAAGACAGCTGGCAGAGCAAAAGCTCAGTAAGTCCCGCCGAGGAATAGCAATTGATAGAATTATCGTTGTCCATTCTGCGCTGTCGGAATGGGCATTTTTATTGCTCTCTCTGAATACGATAAAAATCATTCGGAGGTGAATACACACTATGCCAAGCAATGCTGTACTCGAAGCAAAGAAGGCTAAGGTCGAGAAGCTCACCGAGATCATCAAGAATTCCGTATCAGGCGTTCTCGTTGATTACAAAGGTATCACTGTTGAAGAGGATACTAAGCTCAGAAAAGAGCTCCGTGAGGCTGGCGTTAACTACTTTGTAGAGAAGAACACAATGCTTCTCCGCGCTTTCAAGGAATGCGGTATCGAGGGCTTTGAAGAGGCTCTCAACGGCACAACTGCTCTCGCTGTATCTAGCGACGATCAGACTGCTCCCGCAAGAATCCTCGGTAAGTTCGCTGAGAAGGCAGGCGATGAGAAGTTCAATCTGAAGGCAGGCTTCGTTGAAGGTGAAGTTTTCGATCAGGCTGGAGTTGTTGCTCTTTCCAAGATCCCTTCAAAGGATACCCTTCTTGCTCAGCTCGTTGGCTCTCTCCAGGGCCCTCTTCAGAAGCTGGCTGCTACTCTCAACGCTGTTGCAGAAAAGAAGAAGGAAGAAGAAGCTGCATAATTGCCGCTTAATCTTTCACACATGTTTCGCGGAGACAGGCTCCGCAGTTTAAAACCACAGCCCATAAGGGCAATACTATTAAAAAGGAGATTATTATCATGGCTTCTGAGAAGATCACAAAATTTGTTGAAGATATCAAGACTCTTTCTGTTCTTGAGCTTTCTGAGCTCGTAGACGCTATCCAGGAGGAATTCGGTGTAACAGCTGCTATCGCTGCTGCTCCTGCTGCTGGTGCTGCTGCTGGCGGCGCTGCTGCTGCTAAGACAGAGTTCGACGTAATCCTTACTTCATTCGGTGACGCAAAGATGGGCGTTATCAAGGTTGCTAAGGAAGTTCTCGGACTTGGCCTTAAGGAGGCTAAGGAAGTTGTTGAAGGCGCTCCCAAGGCTATCAAGGAAGGCGTTTCTGAGGCTGAGGCTAACGAGCTCAAGGCTAAGTTTGAAGAGGCTGGCGCTACAATCGAGATCAAGTAATCAGTTGGATCAAGATTCATTATTGAAGGCTGTACCTTCGGGTGCAGCCTTTCTTGTTTGATGTTATAAAAAGATTATTCATAATTTGTGCAAGTCTACAATCGAGAAGATCGAATGTTGACTTGTATAGTCAACTGTGCTATAATTTGATTGGGATATGATTTTTGTCATGGTATTGTTAAAGTGTATTTTCTGAACGTCACCGCTTTTGGAGTTTCTTTCCTTGGCAGGGCATAAAGGAGGCATTACTATGAGGAAATTTGGAGCATTACTTAGTTCTTTGGTACTGGCGGCAGCATTTATCGCTGCTCCCGCTGCTATGGCAGCAACAGTTGACAATACAGTTGAATTAGCGACAAAAAAGCAGGCAGCCCCTGCATCACAGTATATCACCTACGCGGACAGTGTCATAAAGCTCGTGAACAAGGAGAGAAGAAACAGAGGACTTCAGGAGCTGAAAATGATACCTAAGCTCACGAAATGTGCGGTGATACGTGTAAATGAAACGACCAGATACTGGAGTCACCAACGCCCTAACGGTTCGTCCGGAATGGACGTTATTGATGAGGTCGGTCTAAGCTGGACAGGCAAAGCCGAGAATATTGCCTGCGGTCAGAATTCTCCGGAGAGCGTTGTGAGCAGTTGGATGAATTCCTCCGGGCACCGTGCAAATATACTCAGCTCTGACTATAAGTATATCGGAGTCGGTTGCGCCTATTATAACGGTAGCTATTATTGGACTCAGGAATTTCTCGCCTCTAATGTGAATTACGACTATGCCTTCCTTCCGGAAAAACATGGTGAGATAAACGACGACGGTTATGTTGACGCGATTGATGCCTCAATGGTCCTGTCGGAGTACGCGGCGGTATCTGCTGGAAAGGGCTCGACCCTGAGCAGGACCCAGCGTGCTAGAGCAGAAATGAACGGTGACGATATCGTTGATGCTGCCGACGCTTCGATGATACTGAATATCTATTCAGTTAATTCTTCAAGATAAAATAGGGTAAAACATTACAGGCTTGAAGCCGTCTCTTTCGGGACGGCTTTTTTGTTACCGCTCATTAATGAAATGTTAACGAATTGTAAACTTTACAAGAGCTGTATTGTGAATGAAATATGAATGTGATATAATTTTTTCAAGCCCAAGGCGATAAAAATAAATGAAGGAGGAATGATCAGATGAAAAAAGCAAGGATCGCTGCAGCTGCTCTGTCACTTCTCATTGCAGGCGAGGCTTGTCCTGTTTCGCTGAAAACAGCGGATATCACAGCAGCAAGTGCCGCAGAAGAGCTTACCGAGAACTCTGCTGAGGAGCCGGAGTATTATGAGATCGCTGTTCAGTACAGCGTAAAGTATGCAGAATACAAAGATCATGCGATCGTCATGGGGTTATCAGAGGAATATGTGGATATGGAAGAGCCCTTCGATATAGATATACCAGACGAGATCGAAGGCATACCAGTTACAGAGATATCGCCAGAGGCGTTCAGCCTTAGCAATGTTAAGAATGTAAAACTGGGCAAAAATATAAAGACAATAGGGGATTACGCCTTTAACGGCTGCTCATATATCACGGAGATAAAGCTGCCGGCAGCTCTTGAAAGGCTTGGCAACAGCGTATTCTGTGAGTGCAGAGGGCTGGAGAAGGTGACCTTCAACGATAAGCTGCTCAGCATAGGACGCAAGGCGTTTATGAACTGCCGTGCCCTTACTTCCGCAGAGCTGCCCGACAGTCTCGTAAAAATAGACGAAAACGCATTCAGCGGCTGTCAGAAGCTGAGTAAGGTCAGATTCGGAGCCAATATCGCTAGTATAGGCTCGGGAGCTTTCAGCAGTGTAAACATGACGTATATGGAAATACCGTCAACTGTCAGCGAGCTTAACGGCTGCCCGCTTTTGTATACCGACTATGATGAGCTTCCTAATATGGCAATAAGGATAGACAATCCCGACTGCGTACTAGGCGGCGATCGTTCTGAGTGGAAAGAGTTCATAATAATATGTGACGAGGGCTCAGCTCCGGCGATATTTGCCGAGGAGAAGGGGATAAGACACTGTACATACGAGCTGTATAAAAATGGTAAGTATGACAGGAGAGCCGAAACAGAATACGGCGAGGTATTCAGCAACGATACCATGAGCTGGTGTATGGTTGAGGGAGGCTATGAGGTATTCGATATCACTATGGGCGACGCCGAGGAGCTTGTTATCCCCGACGAGATTGACGGAGTTCCCGTTGTAGCTGTCAGCAATAACCTGAGCAGCCGCGAGAACAATACCAAAGTCAAAAAAATAGTGATAGGCAAAAACGTGAAAACTATATGGAGCGCTGCGTTTTTCGAATATCCTGCACTTGAGGAGGTAGTGTGCGGAGAAAAGCTTGAGACCATAATGTCGCTTGCCTTCTATGGCTGTGAGAAGCTTCAAAAGGTCATCTTCAACGAGAAGCTGAAAACCATAGAACACATGGCGTTTTTCAACTGCACCTCACTTACAGATATAAACTGCCCAGGCTCTGTTACGAGCCTTAAGCAGGGAACGTTCTATCTCTGCTCTCCTGATTTTATCATACTTCCCGAGAGCGTTAAGTATGTTGAACAGTCGGCGATAAATGTTTCCATTGACTATGAAAGCAGCTTTTCCAATCCTTCAGTTATAGTTGTGCTCAATCCGGAATGCGATTTTGAGCCTTCATCAATATCAGGCAGCAGGGGGATATGGATACTGGGATACAGTGGCTCCACGGCGGAGATATACGCGAAGGAGAACGGACTGCTGTTCAGAGTGCTTGAAAAGCCGAAGGAAAGCAACGACATGTCGGAGACTGAAGATATGACCGATGAAACTGATACTGACAGGTGTGCAGGTGATACCAACTGTGATGGCACAGTTGATCTTTCCGACGTTGTACTCATACTTCAGGCTCTTGCAAATCCTGATAAGTACTGGCTAGAGGGAACTGACCCTTCGCACCTAACTACTCAGGGATTATACAACGGAGACGTGTGCTATTACGGAAGCGGTATAACCGCAAAGGATGCGCTGTGGATTCAGAATTATCTTCTTGGAGACACCGAGAGCCTTAACTGACATATAAGAAACAACAAGCCCCGGAGCAATTATATCAAATTGCTTCGGGGCTGAAAATATTTAAAGGTTTGAATGGAAGGTACGGGAAATAACGTCGTCCTGTTGTTCCTTTGTGAGTTTTATGAAGTTTACCGCGTATCCCGAAACTCTTACAGTGAGCTGCGGGTACTTTTCCGGGTGAGCTTGAGCGTCAAGGAGAGTTTCACGTGTGAACACGTTTACGTTGAGGTGATGACCGCCTTTTTCAACGTAGCCGTCGAGCAATTCGATGAGGTTATCTACTTGTTTCTGATTATCCATATACATCCTCCTGTTCTTTTATAATTCGTCATCGTCGGGTTCAAGTTCCGTGGGCTGACAACATGCGCCTTTTTTGCCGCATATATCCGTGCTTTTTACGGTATCAACTTTAAGCTCCGAACCGTCATCTGAGACTATGTTTATATGACCGCTTCCCTGTGACATCAGCTGATCTATAAGGTCAGCGAGCTCTGCAGGGGATTTTTTATCTTCTGGAGCACACATATCATTCTCCTCTGAGTTTGTCAAGGTCGAGGTCTCCGGCGAAGATGTCCATATCCTTTCCGAGAGCGTCGGGAACTATGGAGAAGGTGTTGGAGATACCGTCCTGTGCATGTCTGAAGGGGAGCTTTGCAACAGATGAAAGTGAAGCTACAGCGCCGTGAGTATCTCTGCCGTGCATTGGGTTAGCTCCCGGGGCAAGAGGAACTCCCTGCTTGCGTCCGTCGGGAGTATTTCCTGTCTTCTTGCCGTATACCACGTTAGATGTGATAGTGAGTATTGACATGGTCGGAACACTGTCACGGTAAGTGTGGTGCTTTCTTACACAGTCCATAAATCTGCGGACAACCTCTACTGCTATCTGGTCAACACGGTCATCATTATTGCCGTATTTGGGGAAATCTCCTTCAATTTCGTAGTCAACGACCACATTTCTTGCAATATCAGTTACGTTTCCCGCCTTGTCCTTTATTTCGATATCCTTGCGAATAGGCTTTACTTTAGCGTATTTTATAGCCGAGAGCGAATCCGCAACGACTGAAAGTCCTGCGATTCCTGTTGCGAAATAGCGCTTTACATCTCTGTCATGAAGTGCCATTTGAAGTCTCTCGTAGCTGTACTTGTCGTGCATATAGTGGATAACATTGAGGGTGTTGACATAGAGTCCAGCCAGCCACTCCATCATATCCATGTACTTTTCCCATACGTCGTCGAAGTCGAGATACTCGCTGTCAACAGGTCTGAACTTGGGTCCCACCTGTAAACCGAGGCGTTCATCCACACCGCCATTAATAGCGTATAGCAGGCACTTGGCAAGATTAGCTCTTGCGCCGAAAAACTGCATTTCTTTGCCTACCACCATTGATGATACACAGCATGCAATAGCGTAATCATCGCCGTGAACAACTCTCATCATATCATCATTTTCATACTGGATAGAAGAGGTCTTTATTGACATCTTTGCGCAGTACTCCTTGAACTTTCTCGGAAGTTTCGTTGACCAGAGTATGGTCATATTTGGTTCGGGAGCTGTTCCGAGATTCTCAAGAGTGTGGAGGTAACGGAAACTGTTCTTCGTTACTAGGTGATGCCCGTCAACATCAACTCCGCCGATAGATTCGGTTATCCATGTGGGGTCACCTGAAAATAGCTCATTGTACTCCGGTGTACGTGCGAACTTTACGATACGGAGCTTCATGATAAAATGGTCTATAAGTTCCTGAGCCTTTTCCTCGGTAAGTATACCTTTATCGAGGTCACGCTGAATGAAAATATCAAGGAATGTGGAAGTTCTTCCGAGAGACATAGCCGCGCCGTTCTGCTCCTTGACAGCTGCAAGGTATCCGAAGTAGAGCCACTGCACGGCTTCCTTTGCATTTGCGGCAGGCTTTGATATGTCAAGACCGTATATCTCGCCTAGCTTTTTCAGCTCCTGCAAGGCACGTACCTGCTCGGCAAGCTCCTCACGGAGGCGGATATTCTTGGAAGTCATTCTTACAAGAGAAGTATCAATCTGGTGCTTTTTGTCCTCAATAAGCCTGTCCACACCGTAAAGAGC
>NZ_JAGCFH010000140.1 GCF_017650195.1 Ruminococcus sp.
ATAAAGCGGGAATTTCTCGCAGATAGCATTTACACCTGCACGAATCTCGTCAGCCTTGTCCTCGAAATCTGTTGCACAGAGATAGATATACTCAGCGATTTTTTCCATTTCTTCAACGCCGAGACCTCTTGTTGTAACAGCAGGTGTACCGATACGGATACCGCTTGTTACGAAAGGCTTCTCAGGATCGTTGTGGATAGCATTCTTGTTTACTGTTATATAAACTTCATCAAGTCTGTGTTCAAGTTCCTTACCTGTTATATTAAAGGGACGGAGATCAACGAGCATGAGGTGATTGTCTGTGCCACCTGATACGAGATTGAAACCTCTCTTTACGAGGCCATCAGCAAGAGCCTTAGCATTCTTTACAATTCTCTGCTGATAGTCCTTGAACTCAGGCTTAAGAGCTTCACCGAAGCATACAGCCTTTGCAGCTATAGTATGCATAAGAGGACCGCCTTGAGTTCCGGGGAATATAGCAGAGTTAATCTTCTTTGCAAGAGCCTCATCGTTGGTGAGGATAAGACCACCTCTTGGTCCACGAAGAGTTTTATGTGTGGTAGTTGTTGTGATATCTGCGTAAGGAACAGGGGATTCGTGACAGCCTGCGGCAACAAGACCAGCAATATGTGCCATATCTACCATAAGAAGAGCTCCTACAGAATCAGCGATCTCACGGAGCTTCTTAAAGTTGATAGCTCTTGGATAAGCGCTTGCGCCAGCAACAATGAGCTTTGGCTTATGCTCGTTAGCAAGTGACTGTACTGTATCATAGTTTATCATTTCAGTCTCGTCATCAAGACCGTAAGATACGAAGTTGAAATATTTACCCGAAAGGTTAACAGGTGAACCATGAGTAAGATGTCCACCATCAGCAAGGCTCATACCAAGAACTGTATCGCCGGGCTGAAGAACTGCGAAATAAGCAGCTGTATTAGCCTGAGCACCAGAGTGAGGCTGAACGTTTGCAAATTTAGCGCCAAAGAGTTTGCATGCTCTTTCGATAGCGATAGCCTCGACTTCGTCAACACACTGACAGCCGCCGTAGTAACGCTTACCAGGATATCCTTCTGCATACTTATTAGTAAGAACGCTTCCCATAGCAGCCATTACTGCAGGAGAAACGATATTTTCGCTTGCGATGAGCTCGAGATTTCTCTGCTGACGAGCAAGCTCCTTGCCCATTGCTTCGCCTACAGCAGGGTCATAGCTGCTTACGAAGCCGATTGAATCCATAAGATCGTTGTACATAATAGCACTCCTTTAAAATTAGTGAATTTGCGCAAATGCATTACTTTATAATTATACATTAACTTTAGAGAAATTTCAATAGGAAAACGGAAAAATGTTAAAATACCATGAAAATACCCTTGCATTCGCAAGGGTATCGGTCATTTTTGTGCAAGTATCTTGTCATAATCGAAAAATTCTTCCCAGTCAATAAAAGTGTTAGCAGTAGAAGCTGTTGCATAGTATTGTAGAATATATGAAGCATCAAATGCGTCTATCCTGTTATCCATATTGACATCTGAAAGCTTTTTTAAATTATCAGGTACCTTATAAGTCTTTGAAGCGGCGATGTTTGCATAAAAGCCAAGCACCATGGAGGCATCGATAGAATCTATAAATCCGTCTTCGTTTACATCTCCAAGATCACGATAACATATAATATCAAAGGAAAAAATCGCTTTATTATCGCCGATAGGGTATACAGATATTGTTGCTTTATCGCTCTTTGTGAAAGCTGCTGAAAGGGAAGAGGGCTTTGCGATGCAGCTTGAAGAGATGTCGATAGTATTCTCTTCTGTTATATATACTCCATTTTTGTCTTTGTTCGGAGTCTGAACGGAAAGATCTATAAAGACCTTTAAACCTTCAAGATTGACTTTGCCCTTTGTGGAAAAGTATCTGTATTTGTCAGGTTTCTTAGTATAGTAAATCTTTGCAGTTTTTGAAAGTGAATGTATGATATAATCCTTGTCTGCGACAGAAGGTGTTATATCCCATGAAGAAAATGCAACTTCTGTATTAGCGTCGGGGTGTTTATCTAAAACACCTGTGTCTACAAGACTATAGTCTATGGCTGCACCCTCTTCGACTTCAAGTTCTTTGAATATTTTACCATCAAAGTCAAGAAATGAGATTTTATATTTTTTTACTGTAGTGGGTTCGGTTGTTGAGGTGGTTTCGGTAGTTTGAGAAGCAGCCGTCGCTGTTCCTAATGTACTTGTAGTTGTTGAAGCTACATTATCAGACGCTCCGTGTACTTCGGAGCCGTCAAAATATGCAGCATTTGCTGCGATGTAAGCCGCAGACAGAATAACAGCCGAACTTACAGCTGCAAGTATATTTTTAATTAACATAAAATATTCCACCTAACTGTTTCCAACGCAGAATAATCTGCAAAATTTTGAAAGCCTTTCACAAATGAGCTCCGAAATTTATTTATCACTGTCGGTTGAACTGTTTTTGTCTTTATTTTTTATTTTTCTTGACTTTATCCTGAACGATATAATTCCTGCCAATACCGCAGAAATTATAAAGAGGACAATCATTATAAATATTGTTATTCCGTTGGAAACTGTTTTTTCAGACGTGCCGTCAGCTGCGCAGACAAATACGTTTGAGCAGGGAATAGATAATATCATTAAGATAAACGAAAAGAACAATGGAATTATTCTTTTATAAAACCTATGCATTTCATCAACTCCCTTATAATATATTATATCATAATTATTTTAGTTTGTCCATAGAAAACGAGTTTAATATGTTCACTAAAAAAATTAATTTTTCGTGAAAACTGCGTAAAATCGTACAAGATAACAATGTATCCAAAAATCATCGGAAAAAATTTCAAAAAATGCTTGACAAAATTCAAATGAGGTGATATAATATATATCGTTGATTGCAGTGATTACCTGTCTGGGTGTGGCGCAGTTGGTAGCGCGCTACCTTGGGGTGGTAGAGGCCGTGGGTTCAAGTCCCGTCACTCAGACCAGATGCGATCAACATTACCCCAAAAACCGATACTCATTTGAGTATCGGTTTTTTTAATATAAGAAGTAAAGCAAATCCCCTTAAGCGGAAGATGAATGCATTCAGACCGCTTAAGGGGAAAGATTTTTAATATTACATTAGCTTATTTTATTACGATCGGCTCAGACCAGTAATTCTGATTGTAGATATCAGAGAAGCGGTAGAGAATATGGCAGGAACCTGATCCAACATTAGTGTTGCTGATAGTCATATTTTCTGTAACTGTGACCGTTTCGCCTATCATATAGCTATCCAAATACTTCATATCATAAGAGTAGTAGTCACAGATAAAGTCAAGAGTATCACCAGGATTGATTTCAGTCAGATTCTTAGCAACTGCGTCTGTTTCTCCTCCCACATAGTCTGTGGAAGCACCAACGATAGAGCCATTATCATCATTTACGAATTGGATAATAAGGTTTACTCTTTCACCGTTCAGGAAAGCAGGAACATAACCAGAAATGATAGTATCATTACCGCTCTTTACTGTATCAGTATGATAGTAAGCTACTACATTTCCGTTGATAGAGAGCCAGGTTTTATCAGTATCGGCTATAAGATCACCATCATCTGTCCAATCATAGATATTATCGAGTCCGAGGTCGATATAGCCTTCGCCATCATCGTAGAACATATTAAGATCGAGATTATGCACCATTTCCCACTGTGACTCTGAGAGCTTCATGGTATATGTGCCATTTTTCTCCTCCCATGTAAGCTTTGAAGGGTCAAAGTAATGGGTTGAAAGATATTCTGCTGTGTCGTTTACGTCAGTATCGCTCATGAAGTCTGAATTAGATTCGTCAAGTCCTGCGATGCTTCTGCCTCCGCCGAGGAAGGAAGAAATAAGGGAGCCTATCATATCAGAACTGCCCGATGATCCTGATGAAGCTGCACCGCCAAAGAGTGAGCCGAGTACGGAGCCTGTGCCGCCTGCAGCAATCTGTCCTCCGGTCTCTACCTTGGCAAATTGTCTAATGCACTTTGAATATTCGGAATCCATTCCAATCTCTGAATATGTACTGCAAGCCTTATCAACATATGAAGCACGTTGATACGGGAAATAAATTGATACTCCGTAAGCATTTGTCATATTTGAAGATGTACGGTTGTACTTTACAGAGTTTTTCAGAGATGAAGCAAGAGCCTTAGCCTCTGGAGTTCCGATGTTTTCTGCAAGATTTACGAGATCAACCTGATCTATACGTGTGCTCTCAGCAAATTCACGTGTTGCATATCTTGCGTTTGAGATGTCCTTGTATTCTTTCTTTGCAATCTTATCATTTACAGATTTAGCAAATGCAGTAAGATCTTTGGGAACTGTATTGGAAAATTCAGCAAGATCGATTACAGAAAGTGTTGTTTTCTGACCTCTGCACTTCTTAGCGCATTCTGTTACAAAGTCGTCTACAATGTTCTTTCCGATCTCAAGAGTGGGAGTTGAAGTATTGCTTCCAAGCTTGGTGAGCCAGTTTGTGTAGAACCAACCAATACCAGGCTCTGTTTCTTCTGATGCTATGAGATAATCTGCATGCTCATTAAGCATGAGAGCTGTTTCTGCTGTAGCCATAAGGCAGGCATCAAAGCCAATAAAGTCAAATTTCACTCCACCGCTTTTTAGCGCCTGATTTACGCCTGAAAGTGACATTGAACCGCTTTTCTGGTTCTTTTCGTCATAGCCGTAGCCTGTAACTGATCCACCGCCGTGATCCCAGAGAATAAGTTCGTTTCTGTTAGCCGGGAAATTACTTGCACAAAACTGGATAAATGAAGCGAGGTTGTTCGGGTCAGTCATAGCCTTACTGCCTGCGTCATTTACGAGTCTATTAACCTGATTGTTCTTTATCTGATAGATCTGGTTTACGGTGTTACTGATACCAGTGGACTTCCATTTAGAACAGCCGCCGGTAAATATTATAACATTAACATTATCTCCGAATTTTGCGGATCTCATTTCTTCCATGTCCGAAGAAGCCATGCCGTACTTTGATTCAAGATCGGTACCACACATATATACCATAAGAGTAACAATATCTTCGCCGTTGCCCTTGATGACTGTACGTTTTTCACGAGAGCCTGTAGCGACTGATGTATCAACTACGCTGTCGCTGGTATCGCTACCTACTGCAGTATCCTCGGTGCTGAAATCAAATCCCGAAGGAGCGGAACCGCCGCCTGTAAGGGAACCGAGAAGATCGCCGAGGCCACCGCTTCCGCTACTGCCGCCGTTACCTCCGCTGAGGCCTGAACCGCCCATCATTTTGAAAAGAAAGAAACCTATAATAAGAAGAGTTATAAGTCCGCCGCCTCCTGCAGCAGCTCTTTTTGCTCCGCCGCTTCCACCGGTCGATCCACCTGAATAGCTGCCTGATCCGACAGGTCCTGTACCGAGGCCTTCGCCTCTTCTATGTGCTCCGCTGCCGCCTGATGTAACGTTTTTACGTCTGCCCTGCGGCCTGTTCTGTTTAGGATCCATAATTACCTCCGTAATAATTCAGATTAGCAGACTTGAATTTCTGCATACAAATACATTTTACACGCTTTCACAGAGAATGTCAAGTTAAAAGCGGTTACAAAACGGATTTTATGTACAAAACTCTTTATTTAGTTATAGCATCAATAAGCTTTGTCGAGATGAATATACATATTTATCCTCAATTTATAGCCTCAATTTGTAAAATACTCCGATTTTCTGGCTTTTTGATTGAAAAAAAGTAAAACTATGCTATAATATCAATGTATTCATGAATATTACAATTAAAAAAGATAAGCGGTGCTTTCGTTGTGTCACGAAAGGTAAAAGGGAAGCAGGTGAAAGTCCTGCGCGATCTCGTCACTGTATACAGACAGCATTATCCAAGCTACATATGCAGCCACTGAGAAGAATCGGGAAGGCGGATAGTGTGCTATTGTCTGCAAGTCAGGAAACCTGCCGTTTATCGGTACAGGGCTGAAAGCCCGGATCACGAGGCATTGATCGTACCATTGCTCTATTATAGGGCTTTTTTGTCATGCCTTCTGCCGAGTGTGGAAGGTATTTTTTGCGCACGACATAATGTCTCCAAAAATGGAGGAATATATAATGGATTTCAAAAAGCTCATAGCAGCAGCCGCTGCTCTTTCTATCACAGCCTGTGCAGTTTCTTGCGGAGACGGACAGAAAAACAGTAATAATGAGAAAGCAACTGAAGCAACAACTACTGAAGTAACAACAACTACAGCAGAAAACACAACAGAAACTGAAACTACAACAGAAGCTTCTGAAGAAGATGATGAGGAAAACTACGATACCGGAGACGCATCGCTCGATAATGTCCGCAATCAGGATAATATAGGAGATAATGAACTTCTTGTAATAAGCTTCGGTACAAGCTATAATGACAGCCGTCGACTGACTATTGGTGCTATCGAGGATTCACTTGAGAAGGCATTCCCTGATTATTCGGTTCGCCGTGGATTTACTGCAAATATTGTTATAGACCATGTTCTACGACGCGATGGTATATCTATTGATGATATTGACGCTGCTCTTAAAAGAGCTACTGACAATGGCGTAAAAAATCTTGTTGTTCAGCCTACACATCTTATGAACGGTCTGGAATATGACGAGCTTACTGAAAAGATTGCTGACTACTCTGATGCTTTTGAAAATGTTGCGATTGGTGCTCCTCTCCTTACAAGCGACGAGGATTTCACAAGAGTTGAAAAAGCTATAACAGACTGGACACAGGAGTATGATGACGGCGAGACTGCTATATGCTTTATGGGACACGGTACAGAAGCTGCATCAAATCACATATATCAGAAAATGCAGGATCTTCTTACTCAGGATGGATTCAAGAATTATTATGTAGGTACAGTTGAAGCTGAACCTTCTTTGGATGACGTTCTTGCAAAGGTGAAGGAAGGCGGCTATAAAAAGGTTGTTCTTGAGCCTCTTATGGTCGTTGCAGGCGATCATGCAAATAACGATATGGCTGGTGATGACGAGGATTCGTGGAAGTCTGTCTTTGAAGCTGAGGGCTTTGAGGTAGAATGCCTTATCAGAGGCCTTGGTGAAAATGAAGATATTAGAAAAATCTATACAGACCATGCTCAGAAAGCTATAGAATCATTAAAATAAAAAAATACAGCCGACTTTATGTCGGCTTATTTGATAAAAGGTGATAATATGAAAAAGATAACTGCAATATCATTAAGCTTTTTTCTTGTATCGATTATATGTTCATGCTCAGATAATGCTGAGAAAATTGACAATACCGCATCAACAATATTGACCACAGCTGAGCTGACAACTATAGTCACAACGACAGAATCAGCGACTGAAAAGGAAACAGCTCCACAGCTTGAAGTAGGCTACGAAGGAATGAAGCCTTTGACTGCGGATTCTGTAAAAGAGGGAGTATACGATATAAACGTCGATTCAAGCTCATCCATGTTTAAGATCACCTCGTGCAATCTCAAAGTAAGCGACAGTAAAATGACTGCTGAAATGACAATGAGTGGAACCGGTTACGAATATCTATATATGGGAACCGCAGAAGATGCTGAAAAAGCGGATGAAGGCAATTATATACCTGCTGTACTTTCTGGTGAGGTAGTTTCGTTTACAGTTCCTGTTGAGGCTCTTGATGAGGAGATAGACTGTGCTGCGTTCAGCAAACGCAAAAAAACTTGGTATGATAGAAAGCTCGTATTCCGCGCTGATTCACTGCCGATAGATGCGTTTAGTGAAGGCACTTTAACTTCTATTGATTCTCTTTCGCTCGAAGACGGTGAATATAATGTAAAAGTCGAGCTTGACGGCGGTTCCGGGAAAGCTTCAGTACAGTCACCTGCAAAACTCACTGTCAAAGATGGCAAAGCTATAGCTGAAATTATTTGGAGCAGCAATAAATACGATTATATGATAGTTGAAGGCGAAAAGATACTTCCAGTCAGCACCGAGGAATTCTCTGTGTTTGAAATACCTGTAAGTACATTTGATTATAGAATGCCTGTATCTGCCAATACGACAGCCATGAGTACTCCCCATGAGATAGAATACACGCTTTTCTTTGATTCTGCTTCTATAAGCAAGTAAAATGAAAAAATTATTAGTTTGTCTTTGCTCAGCTGTATTCCTTTTCGGATGTTCAAGACTTCGTTCCGAGAACAGAATAGATAACGGCACTGATAAAATAGAGCTAAAGTATGCCAAGGAGTTTACGGCGGAACACCTTGATAACGGATGTTCATGTATAACTATTGGTTCTGACAAATATATAATCGTTCCTGAAAATACTGATATCCCTGATGATACTGGAAATGCTACGGTAATAAAACAGCCGTTGCATAACGTCTACAATGCCGCTTCTTCTGCTATGGATCTTATAGACGGTACTGGTGCCCTTGATAAAGTTACGATGACATCAACAAAATACGAAGACTGGTGTTTGCCTTCGGTGAAATCGGCTCTGGATAGTGAAAAAATGTATTATGTTGGGAAATACAGTGCACCTGATTATGAAGCACTCATAGAATCTGATTGTTCGCTTGCTATTGAATCAACAATGATATATCATAGCCCGGAAGTGAAGGAAAAGCTTGAAGAGATTAAGATACCCGTGCTTGTTGAACGTTCAAGCTATGAAAAGGATCCGCTTGGAAGAATGGAATGGATCAAGCTATATGGCATACTTTTTGGCTGTGAGGAAAAAGCAAAGCAATTGTTTGAGGAAAAGACAGCTCAGATTGACGGAATACTATCCGATGATAAAACAGATAAGACGGTCGCTTTTTTCTATATTAATTCATCCGGTGGAGTTGTAGTACGTAAAGCATCTGATTATGTTCCGGAAATGATAAGAATGGCTGGAGGGGAGTACATCTTTTCAAATGAAGATCTAAAAACAGACGAGAATTCACTGTCTACTACGGTGATTCAGCCTGAGGTATTCTATGAAAAGGCATGGGATGCTGATGTCCTCATATACAACAGTACTATAACCGGAGAACTTAGTACAATAAGCGATCTTACAGAAAGATATCCACTGCTTAAGGATTTTTCTGCTGTTAAAGGCGAAAATGTATGGTGTACTGAAAAGAATCTGTTCCAGCAGACTACAGGTGCAGCGGATATGATAACTGAGCTACATAGCGTTTTTACAGGGAACGCTAATGATAAAATGGATTTTATTTACCGTCTGGAGGGATAAAGTTGAGTTCGCGCAGATCACGCATTTTCAGCGGATATATTATCCTTGCTGTCCTTCTTGTATTGCTCGCTATTATGAATTTATGTATCGGAAGTGCATCTATATCGCCTTCAAGGCTGTGGAATGCTCTGCTTTGTCCTGAGAACGACAAAGTTGCATATAATATCATAAAAGGTCTTCGCATACCGAGAACTGTGGCAGCAGCTACGCTTGGTGGTGCATTGGCAGTATCAGGCTTCCTTCTACAGAATTTCTTTGCTAATCCTATTGCAGGTCCATATATACTTGGTGTTTCGTCAGGAGCTAAGCTGATGGTTGCTTTGCTTATGGTGTTTTCGCTATCCTGTGGTTTCACAGCTAATTCCGCAGAAATGGTCATTGCTGCGTTTGTTGGTTCAATGGCTTCAATGGGACTTATATTGCTTATTTCCGGAAAGATCAGGCGAATGTCAGTACTTATCGTTTGCGGCGTAATGATAGGTTATATCTGTTCGTCGATTACCGACCTTGTAGTGAACTTTTCAGATGATTCAAATATCATTAATCTTCATAACTGGTCTATGGGAAGTTTTTCTGGTATAGACGGGTCTGACGCATTTACAGCGGCATTAATAATTATTCCGGCCTGTATCTGTGCATTCATGCTTGCAAAGCCAATGAACGCTTATCAGCTCGGGGAGGATTATGCACGTAATTCAGGAGTGAATATTAAAGCATTTAGGATTGCACTTATACTTCTTTCGAGTCTTCTTTCAGCCTGTGTTACAGCTTTTGCTGGACCGGTCTCATTTGTGGGAGTTGCTGTACCTCATCTGATAAAAACACTTTTCAGGACTGCAAAACCCATAATCATTATACCTGCCTGTTTCCTTGGTGGAGCGGTATTTTGCCTACTATGTGACCTTATCACAAGGACTGTATTTGCACCCACGGAACTTAGCATCAGTACAGTAACCTCTGTTTTTGGCGCTCCTATTGTAATATATATGCTTATATGCAAAGAAAGAGGGAAAAAACATGTGTGAGACGGCTTTAAGTACCCATGATCTTTCCGCTGGATACGGTAGAAACGTTGTTATAAGCGGAGTTGAGATTACAGCTGAAAGAGGCAAGATACTCACACTCATTGGTCCTAACGGTTCAGGAAAGTCGACAATCATCAAGACCCTTTGTAGAGAACTCAGCCCAATTGGAGGTACAGTATTCATCGGAAAAAACGATCTAAAAAATCTGAGCGGTAACGAGCTTGCTAAAACTGTTTCGCTGCTTCTGACAGGAAGAGTAAGAACAGAGTATATGCGCTGTTTAGATGTTGTTGAAACAGGACGTTATCCATATACCGATAGACTTGGTATTCTTTCCGAACATGACAGAGCAAAGGTCGCAGAGGCAATAAAGGAAGTCGATATTGAAGATATCATATATAGAGATTTTGAAAAGATAAGTGACGGTCAGCGTCAGCGTGTGCTCCTTGCCGGAGCTATATGCCGTGAACCTGACGTGCTTATACTTGACGAACCCACTACTTTTCTTGATATAAAGTATAAGCTTGAACTGATGAGCATACTGAAAAAGCTTGCATATGAGAAAAAAACTACCATAATTATGTCTCTTCATGAGCTTGACCTTGCTCAGAGGATCTCAGACACTATTCTATGTATAAAGGGAGATCGTCCAGACCTTATTGGCACACCTGATGAGATCTTTTCAAATGGCTATATTGAAGAGCTCTATGGAGTAAAGAATGGTAGCTTCTGTGAAAGCTTCGGTTCTCCGGAGCTTGAGAGCATCAAGGATGTTCCGGATGTCTTTGTTATTGGCGGTGGTGGAAAAGGTATACCAGTTTATCGGCATTTACAGCGTATGAGAGTGTCGTTTGCTGCAGGAATAATACATGAAAATGATATTGAGTTCCCAGTCGCTTCGGCGCTTGCATCTGAACTGATAACAGAAAAGGCTTTTGAAGCTGTATCACAGGAGAGCTATGAAAAAGCATTAAAACTGATGAAAAAGTGCAGCTCTGTGATTTGTGCAGCTGAGAGATTTGGTGCAATGAACGAACGTTGCCATATGCTTTTGGAGGAAGCAGGAAAAGTCGGCCTCCTCCGGAAGGAGTATTAATGAAAGCTAAAAATATATTCACAAATAAAGCGATAGTTTTTACGCTTGCATTAATATGTTGCCTTTTATGGGGAAGCGCCTTCCCATGTATCAAGATTGGTTGCAGATTAATGCATATTTCATCAGAGGATGCTTCTTCTCAGATACTTTATGCTGGTCTGCGTTTTATACTCGCCGGTATATTTGCACTTTTAATAGGCAGTACTGTAGTTCGCAAACCTTTGATGATAAAAATGCGTTCCTTTCCAAAAGCGCTTAAACTTTCTTGCTTTCAGACAATATCACAGTACACTTTCTTTTATATCGGTCTTTCAAGAAGTACAGGAATGAAAAGTTCTGTAATAACTGCTTCAAACGTTTTTCTTTCAATACTTGTTGCAGCTCTGGTCTTCAGAACGGAAAAGCTGACTTTACGCAAACTTTTAGGGTGTGCAGTAGGTTTTTCTGGAGTTGTTTTGATAAACCTCAGCGGTATAGGCGGAGAATTCAAACTAACAGGAGAGGGATTTGTTTTTCTTTCTGCTCTATCTTATGCTTTTTCATCTGCTCTTATAAAAAAGTATTCTCAGACTGAGGATCCTGTTATGCTCAGCGGATGGCAGTTTGTTATCGGAGGTATGTTCATGACAGCTTCTGGGTTAACTTTTGGGGGTAGGATATCTGTAGTAAATACACTTGGACTGCTTATGCTAGTATATCTTGCCTTTGTTTCTGCGACGGCATTTTCCTTATGGAGCACACTTATAAAGTACAATAATGTTTCAACTGTTTCTGTATTTGGCTTTATGAATCCGGTCTTTGGAGTTGTACTGTCCTATTTAATATTAATGGAAAAGAGCTCTGCCGGTTTTGTTGGAACAGTTGTCGCTCTTTTCCTTGTCGCAGCAGGAATAATTATTGTTAATGTGCCTATTAATCACAGAATAGAACAGTTCAAACAGCTTTTTAAATAATTCTTTCATTAAAACAGTTCGAATGAGCTGTTTTTTTCGTTGCATTATTTATAAACTTGTGATATTATATATTAAAAAGCTGTTTTTACATAAAAAAGTATTTGAACGGAGCTGAGAGACAATGAACAGGATACTTCTTGTAGAAGATGACAAGGAAATAATAGCTAATCTTACAGAATTTCTCTCAAAAGAGGGATTCAGCGTAAAAAATGCCAAAGGACAGACTGCTGCATTGGAGCTTGTCGAAAACGAACAGTTTGATCTAGTACTACTCGACGTTTCACTTTCAGACGGAAACGGATTTGCTGTCTGCTCTGCCATAAAATCAAGCACATGCCTTCCAGTCATATTTCTTACAGCTTCTGGAGACGAGTTCAGCACAGTTACCGGCTTCGATCTTGGCGCAGATGATTATATTGCAAAGCCATTTCGTCCTCGTGAGCTTGTTTCTCGAATAAAAAATGTATTGAGACTTACTGGCTCTACAGGAAGCATTACCCAGCTTGGAGATGTGCTTGTGGATACAGTCAAGGGAACAGCAAGCAAAAACGGCAGAGATCTTTTCCTTTCAGCACTTGAGTACAGACTTCTGCTTGTTTTCATAAACAACAGGGGAGCAGTGATGACCAGAACAAAGCTTCTTGAATCTATCTGGGATATTGCTGGGGAATTCGTCAATGACAACACGCTAACAGTTTATATAAAGAGACTTCGGGAAAAGATTGAGGATGACCCGCAGAATCCTAATATAATAAAAACTGTACGCGGAATTGGATACAGGGTGGATATATGATGAAATTGTTCAGAAACAGTGAAGTAAAGCGCTCATTGAGTGTTTTTATGCTTATCTCGGCTGTTGCATCTTTGGGCGTACTGATATATGACAGAAGATTGCTCATACCAGTTCTGTTTCTTTGTTCATGCTTCTGTGCCGCGCATATAATTCTAGAGCATTTCAGGTATAAAAAGATATCAGAGCTTTCTGCAAAGATTGACCGAATCCTACATGGAGACGAGAATGTTACCATTGAAAACTGTTCTGAAGGAGAGCTTGCTCTACTTAGCAGTGAGGTATACAAAATGACGGTTCGTCTGCGAGAGCAAAAGTCGAACCTGCTTGACGATAAGCTGTATCTTGCCGATCTTTTGGCGGATATATCACATCAGATACGTACTCCTCTGACGTCGATAAATCTTCTAGTTTCCATGCTTTCAGAGCCTGATATCTCTTTTGAGAAAAGAGAACAGACTGTGCATAAGCTTTATGGGCTACTTTCACGTATAGACTGGCTAATAACTGCTCTTTTAAAACTTTCAAAGCTTGATGCTGGTACTGTGCGATTCAATAAGGAATTGGTGACAATGCAGGAGTTGCTTGAAAGATCATGTATGCCTGTGCGTGTACCGATAGAACTTCACGGTCAACAGCTGGAAATAAAAGCAGAAGGCGAGCTATCCTGCGATATTGCATGGAGTTGTGAGGCTATCGGAAATATAGTAAAAAATTGCATGGAGCATACGCCTGACGGTGGATATATCAAAGTGATTGGCTCAAGGAATCCTCTTTATTCCGAAATCAGGATAACTGACAGCGGAAGCGGGATATCTGATGAGGATCTGCCTCATATTTTTGAAAGGTTCTATAAGGGCAAGGATACCGAGGACAAGGGCGGGTTTGGTATAGGTCTTGCACTTGCAAGAACAATAATTACCGAACAAAAAGGAACGCTGAAAGCAGAGAATTCTTCTGAGGGCGGAGCAATGTTTATTGTTAGGTTTTATGAGAGTACAATATAAAAGCGGGAGTAGTCCCGCTTTTTTTATGTGACAGATTTGTTATTTTCGAGTCACCGTAAAGTCATATTGTCATGATAGAATATATACATAAACTTCGGAAAGGAAGAAAAATAATGGATATACTGAAAGTCGAAAATCTAAGCAAAATATACGGAAACGGAGAAAATGAGGTACATGCTCTCAATGATGTCAGTTTTTCTGTAAAAAAGGGAGAATTTATCGCAATTATAGGTCCATCAGGCTCTGGAAAATCAACTCTGCTTCATATCCTTGGCGGAGTTGATAAACCGACATCTGGAAAGGTTTTTATGGACGGGAGTGATGTATATGCGCAGAATGATGAGCAACTCGCGGTGTTCAGGCGCAGACAGGTTGGACTTATATATCAGTTCTATAATCTGATACCTGTTCTTAATGTTATGGAAAATATAACTCTTCCTGTGCTTATGGATGGTCAGCAGATAAATAATGAACGTTTAAACGAACTACTTGACACATTAAAACTTAAGGGACGTGAAAATCATCTTCCAAATCAGTTATCTGGTGGACAACAGCAGCGAGTATCTATAGGAAGAGCCCTTATGAACGCGCCGTCAGTCGTTCTTGCAGATGAACCAACAGGAAACCTAGACAGCAAAAACAGCCAGGAGATAGTAGAACTCCTAAAATATTCAAATAAGAAGTATAATCAGACCCTTATTATTATTACTCATGACGAGAATATCGCACTTCAGGCTGATAGGATCCTTGCTATTGAAGATGGAAGGATAACGCGTGACGAGGTGATACGTAAATGAACATATTTAACAGACTGACTGTAAAGTCGCTGAAAAAGAACAAAATGCGTACATTTGTTACGATCATAGGTATCATACTTTCAACTGCTCTTATCTGTGCTGTAACGACATCCTTCGCTTCTGCGAGGCAGTATGCGATTGACTTTATGGAATTCTCAAACGGCAAATATGATGCAATGGAGACAAATGTAGACAAAGAGACTTATGAGGTTATTGCCGGCTCAGATTTAATAAAAGATAAGGGTGTTTTGAGTTATATAGGATACGCCGAAATAAACAGCTGCAATGATTACAAGCCTTATTTATATATATCAGGATTTGAAGAGGATACTGAAGGACTAATACCTGTCCATATAATCTCTGGAAGAATGCCGCAGAACAGAAGTGAGATAATTCTACCTAAACATCTTTCAGAAAATGGCAATGTAAACTACAAAGAAGGAGACACTATAAAGCTTGAGATAGGCGACAGAAAGATAGATCCGGATAAAGCAACCGAAAAAGGCATCGTTTTAGAAGATGAGTTCTTTGATCCGACAACAAATAATGAAGCCATTCTTATGCAGTATAATCCTTTTACAGCTGTAGACGATAAAAATGGTAATGCTGATCCTGCTGAATACATTGACATTAGGGAAAAACGCGAATACACAGTAGTCGGAATCTATGAGCGGCCTATTTTTGAAGATATATCTGCTCCTGGCTATACTGCACTTACAGTTCCTGATGAGTATACCGAAGATATGCAGTATGATGTATATTACAGCATGAAAAACGCAAAGAACATCTATGAGTTCAAGAATAATAACGCTTTGGAAGGTCCGACCAATACAAATCTACTTTTATTCAAGGGAGTTTCAAAATACAAAAACTATTATGCAGTCATATTCGGTCTTGTCGCTATCGTTATTGGACTTATAATGTTTGGTTCCGTAATGCTTATTTATAACGCCTTTGCTATATCAGTTTCTGAACGAACAAAGCAGTTTGGACTTCTTTCATCCATAGGAGGAACAAGAAAGCAGATTCTGAGCATGGTGCGTTCAGAAGCGACGATACTTAGCATTATAGGTATCCCGCTTGGCATATTTCTTGGAATAGCAGGTATGTGGATAACTTTTCTTGCGATTGGAAGTAAATTTCTTTTATTTACTTCAAGTGACACCTTTAAGGAGCCTATGCGGATATGTGTTTCCCCAGCAGCGCTTATTGCCGCGGTTGTTATAGCATTTGTGACAATAAGGATATCTGCTTGGATACCTTCAAAAAGAGCGGCAAATATATCTGCCGTTGAAGCTATACGTCAGAATGCAGATATAAAAGAATCTAGGTATATCGGCACTCCGAAATATATCTATAAGCTTTTCGGCCTTCCCGGTTTACTTGCACATAAAAACTTCAAGCGAAGTAAGAAAAAGTATCGCGCTACTATAATAAGTCTGTTTATGAGCGTAGTGCTCTTTATTTCGGCATCGGCATTTACATTTTATCTAACGGGTGGAGCTAACGACGCATTTTACACCTACGGATTTGATTATGTACTTTACTGGAACGATTCCGAAGATAAAGAACATGATTCAGATGAGATACTTGATATGATTAAGAAAACGGAATATATAACCAGTGCCTCTTATTCAAGCCACAATTACAAAGATGTATATATTTCTGATGAAGATATTAACCCTCAAACGCTCGAAAAATATCCTAACATGTTTATGTCAAGCAGTAAGTATGACCCCGAACGTGAAGGATATAAAATGATAGAAACGAATTTGTTTTTTATCGATGATTCGACATTTATTGATTATATCCGTCAAAACGGTCTATCGGAAGAAGATTATTATAACAAAGATGCTCCGCTTGGTATTGCCTTTGACAATAGCTTGGTATTTGACAGTGATAAAGGACGTATGATACGTTTTAAAGCTTTTAATAAAGATAGTTTTAGCCTGAGTACTTATGTTTACAATAAAATTGACGGATATCCTTATATCACTCGTCGAGATGACAAGGTAATATATTATAAGTCGAGCGATAATGAAAATGATGTAATAGAGTTATCTTATAACGAAAGTGTTCATGAGCTGGAGCTTAATGTAGGGAAGGTCATGTTTGAAAAGCCGTATTTCATAGATGATGATTATAATTCGATAATTTACCCAAATAGCTTTAAAGAGGATATGATAGGAAGCTTTAATGAGTATTCCGACGTAGAATATAAAATCCTGTCAGATGATGACAATAGAGGCTATGAAGCGATTTTAAATACTTTAAAGGAAAACAAAGTAGATCATGAATACTTCTATAATTATGCAAAATTTGCAGAGGAAGACCGAAATTCCGTAATAATAGTCAAAGTATTCGCCTATGGATTTATAGTGCTTATTTCTCTTATTGCAGTTGCCAACGTTTTCAATACGATAACAACAAATATCAACCTGCGAAGAAGAGAATTTGCAATGCTTAAATCTGTAGGTATGACAGACAGAGATATGAAGAAAATGCTAAATTACGAATGTATTTTATACGGTACAAAGGCATTGATAT
>NZ_JAGCFH010000141.1 GCF_017650195.1 Ruminococcus sp.
GGAAGATAAACACCGAGCGAACTGTAAAGTGACGGAACACACTTTTTAAGAAAATTCTCGACAAGCTGAACAAAGAGTGCGATAACGAGAATAAATACAACTGTATCGAAATATTCAAGTCCGTTGGGAACAAGTATACCGTGATGTATTGGATATGTAACAAGTGTAGCACATATCATTACAAATGTAACCGCAATGCCCATACCTACTGCACTGTCGAGCTTTTTTGAAACACCAAGGAAAGGGCAGATACCCATGAACTTTGAAAGTACAAAGTTATCTGTGAGCATTGCCGAAAGGAGTATAACGAGCATGGTCTTCACTTACAGTCACCTGCCTTTCCGCAGGCTTCAGCATTTGCACAGCCAGCACATCCTATCTCCTTCGGAGGCTTTTTATTTGAAAGTTTGTTTACAACTGCTATAATTATTCCGAGGGTGAAAAAACCTCCTGCAGGCATTATAAACAGAAGCATTGGATCCTCGCTGAGTACGGGCAGAGTCATTCCTAGCCATTTTCCAGAACCGATAATCTCGCGTACAGAACCCATAAGGAATAGAGCTAATGTAAAGCCGATTCCCATTCCTATAGCATCACAAGCAGAAGCGACGATACCGTTTTTGCTCGCAAACATTTCAGCTCTGCCGAAGATAATACAATTCACGGTTATCAGAGTAAGGTAAATACCGAGGCTGTCATAAAGACTCGGCACAAAACCCTCAAGAAGGAATCCGATAAGCGTCACAAAGCTTGCAATTATTACGATAAATGCAGGTATACGTACCTTATCAGGAATTACCTTTCTAAGTGCGGATATAACGATGTTTGAACCTAGAAGGACAAAAGTCGTAGCAAGTCCCATACCTATGCCGTTTACAGCCTGTGTAGTAACAGCAAGTGTTGGGCACATTCCCAGAAGCATTACAAGAGTAGGATTCTCCTTGATAATGCCTTTTGTGATCTCTTTTTTGAGAGATGTTTTATTTTCAGCCACCGAGGATCTCCTCCTTATTCTCATTGTATGCATTCAAAGCAGTATCAACGGCGTGTTTCATACCCTTTGAAGAGAATGTCGCACCACTGACTGCATCAAAATCTTTCTTAGGTTCCTTCTGTCCGTAAAACTGCTTACGGAAATCAGCGTCATCACGTATATTTGATCCAAGACCGGGAGTTTCTCCCAGCGAAACGAATTCAATACCAGAAATACGGCCTTCATCATTTATGCCTACAAGAATATTTATTCCACCTTTTGCATAACCATCGGCACATACTTGTATCACCGTTTTATTATCTGGAGTTACAGCAACAGACTGTACTTCATCATAACTGCTCTTAATGTCAACTAGACGGTATTCTGTTTTACCGAAAATCGCCTCTGCACTACTGTAGAATTTCTGAGCTTTCTGATCGGCTATCCTTTCCTTTGTCAACTCATAAGCAAATACAAGAAGAAGCGATGCGATAACGCATATAACTGTAAGCACAAAGGTAGGTTTAATTTTATCCTTCACTCTTTTCAGCCTCCTTTGCACCAAGAACCTTAGTTCTCGTGAGCTGCTCTATGTATGGAGTCAGCACATTCATAAGAAGTATCGAGAATGAAACTCCCTCAGGATAAGAACCGAAATGTCTTATAACAAAGGTTATTATACCACAACCAAGTCCAAAAACAATCTTTCCCTTTTCAGTGATAGGCGTAGTTGCATAATCTGTAGCCATGAAAAAGGCACCAAGGAAAAGTCCTCCAGCAAGTATCTGATATACAGGATCGTCACCGCTTATCCAGCTTAGTAAAAATACACTGCCGATAAACGAAAGAGGAGCAGAAAGCGAGATTATCTTCCTTACTACAAGATAAATTCCACCAATGAGAAGACCGAGTGCACAAACCTCTCCAAGACATCCGCCTGTATTTCCAAGCAAAAGGTCCTTATAATCCGGGATACTCTGACCTATCTTGGCTAGCTTTTCTGAATCCATGCCATTAAGAACAAGAGGTGTAGCAGCCGAAACAGTATCAAATTTTTCATTCAGCGGAAGTACCCAGTTCGTCATGGCCGACGGAAATGATACCATAAGCACAATTCTTGCAGTAATTGCCGGATTGGCAAAATTCTGTCCAAGACCGCCGAAAAGTTGCTTTACGATTACTATAGCAACGAAGGAGCCTACTACAGCCATCCAGTAAGGCAGTGTAACAGGCAGGTTCATAGCTAATATCAGACCTGTAACAACAGCTGAAAGGTCACCTATAGTATTAGAACGCTTCATCAGTGTACGGCATACATATTCAAAGAATATACAGCTACCAATGCAGACCGCCGTTAAAGTCAGTACTCTCGCACCAAAAAGGTACATTGCTGCTCCCCATGCAGGAAGAAGAGCAATAATGACATTCAGCATTATATTAGAAGTTTTTGTATAGTTTTCGTCGTGTGGTGACGGCGAAACAATTAATTTACCCATAGCTTCTCCGCCTCCTTACTTTCTTGGGATAAGAGCCTTGGCAAGCTGATTTGTCTCTGCAAGCTTTCTATTGGCAGGACAGACATAAGTACAGCTTCCACAGTTCATGCAAAGCATAACCTTGAGCTGTTTTAACTCTTCCACATTTTTGATCCTGTAAGCTCTGTCGATATCCGCAGGCATAAGACCAAGCGGGCAAACTCTTACACAGCGTCCGCAGCGTATACAGTCAGATGTTCTACGTACATCATAATGGTCAAAGGCAAGAAGTGCGTTTGAAGTCTTAACGACAGGCATATCTATATCTGGAACACTCATACCCATCATAGGACCACCTGCGATAAGCTTTATGACAGAATCAATGTCAGTCTTGCAGAATTCAAGCACCGACCTGAAGGAAGTACCTATAACAGCGTTTACATTTTTAGGCTCCTTTACGGCATTAC
>NZ_JAGCFH010000142.1 GCF_017650195.1 Ruminococcus sp.
GTTGACATATCATGATATTAATATGCCAGTAGCTCTCCATCAAAAGCATGATGACAGCTGTATGCCTCTTAAACATACAGCCAGAGCTGAATTTACCAAAGACAGCCCTTCGGCGGCATTGCCTTTCGCTGTACACCATCGGACAGGTGATCCCGTGTGCAGGTACTTTTCGCAGCCGCGCCTCTACCTTAGTAATTATAATAGCACTTAAAACAGCTATTGTCAATACATTCTTGAAAATTTATTGCATAAATCATAATTTAACATCGCAGACATTAAATTATGAAATATTTAAGCCATTAACAATTAGTAAGCGGCTTTGACGTTTTACTATCGTGCATTGGAATGACGCCATTACAGTAGGCTAATGACTAACAGTTCAAATCCAAAGGAGATATTAATGGAACTTCTTAAATCCGACTTTTATTATGAGCTCCCCGAGGAGCTTATAGCACAGACTCCAATAGAGCCGAGGAACGCATCACGTATGATGTGCGTTGACCGTAACACAGGAGCCATAACTCACGACCACTTCTATAATCTATGCGACCACCTCAAAGAAGGTGACTTACTGGTCATGAACGATTCGAGAGTTATCCCTGCAAGACTCTACGGCGAGAAAGTAGGCAACCAGACCTTTATCGAATTTTTGCTCCTTGAGCAGAAAGGCGACAAACTGTGGGAGATTATATGCCGCCCTGGAAAGAAAGCCAAGGTGGGAACGCGGTTCTCATTCGGCGGCGGAAGGCTCGTTGCAGAAGTCGTTGAGGTAAAGGACGACGGCAACCGTATCGTACAATTCCAGTGCGAGGGAAACTTCTTTACAGCCCTTGAGGATGTGGGACAAATGCCCCTTCCTCCTTACATAAAAGAAAAGCTAGAGAATCGCGAACGTTATCAGACGGTATATTCAAGGGAGCTAGGCTCCGCAGCTGCTCCAACAGCAGGACTTCACTTCACTCCGGAAATGCTTGACGATATCCGTTCAAAAGGCATAAAAACAGCTTTTGTCACCCTCCATGTTGGACTGGGTACATTCAGACCTGTCAAGGAGGACAATGTCCTTGACCATAAAATGCACAGCGAGCACTACTATCTCCCCAAGGAGACTGCCGACCTCATAAACGAGACAAAGAAAAACGGCGGCAGAGTCATCGCAGTTGGCACCACAACCTGCCGCACACTTGAGAGCGTAGCTACGTTCTACGGAGATATTTCAGAGCACGACGGATATACGGATATATTCATATATCCCTCATACGAGTTCAAGTGCATCGACGGGCTAATAACAAACTTTCACCTTCCGGAAAGTACGCTTATAATGCTTGTATCAGCATTTATGGGCTACGATAATACTATGAACGCTTATAAGACCGCCGTCGAGGAGCGCTACCGCTTTTTCAGTTTTGGAGACAGTATGTGTATACTGTAAAAACACAATAATAAGGAGATAAAGAATTAAAATGAGTGATATTGAGCTTTCTGAATTTTTCAAAGGAATAATCGATTATGAGGAGGGACCTATAGTTATATGTAGCCTAGACTACAGGGTCATCTATGAGAATCCGGCTGCACTGCACTTTTATACCAGCGTCTCCCCCCTCACTGGCAAACTACTCTCTACGGTTATGGACGAAGAGATGATGAGCAAAGTGGTAATGAGTGTAGAATGGTTCAAAGAAGATAAAAAGAATAACAAGGTATTCGCATTACATGACAAGAAAAATAATATGGATATGTATATCCTCGCTATAAGGAACTCCCAAAGCAAGCTTATAGGCTTTTACGGTAGGCACGAGAACAGAAATCCCGACAATGGCAAGGAATTCGACCTTGACTGATCTCAGCCTTTTTCATTGCCTTATAGCAATGGCTGAGTGTTTATAATACATATAAAGGAGAAGCTATGTTCAAACTTCTTAAAACCGACAACAGAGCCAGAAGAGGCACTTTCGAGACTGTTCATGGCACTTTTCATACCCCATGCTTTATGAACGTGGGGACTGCTGCAGCCATAAAGGGCGGTATATCCTCCGTAGACCTAAAGGGACTGAAAACTCAGGTGGAGCTATGTAATACCTATCATCTTCACCTCCGTCCAGGCGACCATATCGTAAAACAAATGGGCGGGCTTCACAAGTTCATGAACTGGGACAAACCCATACTCACAGACAGCGGCGGATTTCAGGTCTTTTCACTGGCTCAGCTCAGAAAGATAAAGGAGGAAGGAGTATACTTCGCCTCACATATAGATGGTCACAGGATATTCATGGGACCCGAAGAGAGTATGCAGATACAGTCAAATCTCGGCTCAACCATTGCAATGGCTTTCGATGAGTGTATAGAAAATCCCTCCCCTTATGAATACGTCGCCGCTTCCATAGAACGCACCACGCGTTGGCTGATACGCTGCAAGGAAGAAATGGCAAGGCTTAACAGCCTACCTGATACTATAAATAAAAATCAGCTTCTTTTCGGTATAAATCAGGGTTCAACCTTCGACGACCTCCGCATAAAGCATATAGAGGATATTGCGAAGCTTGACCTTGATGGTTATGCTATCGGCGGTCTTGCAGTCGGTGAGGAAACCGAAGAGATGTACCGCATAATAGACATCGTCGAGCCATATATGCCGGTTAATAAGCCTAGATACCTCATGGGAGTAGGAACTCCCTCGAATATAATCGAAGCCGTTGCAAGAGGAGTGGATATGTTTGACTGCGTTATGCCGAGCAGAAATGCCCGCCATGCCACTGTATTCACCTGGAGCGGAATAATGCACCTGAACAACAAGTGTTATGAGACAGATCCCCGTCCCGTGGACGAGCAGTGCGACTGCCCTACCTGCCGCAATTTCAGCAGAGCATATATCCGTCACCTTTTCAAGGCGAACGAGCAGCTTGCAGGCAGACTTGCGGTACAGCACAACCTTTATTTCTACAATACCCTTACGGAAAAGATCAGAGAAGCTATCGACGAAGACCGATTCGAGCAGTTCCGCCGCATATATTCTGAGCTTCTTGCCACAAGGATATAAATACGGTTGCTTCCCCGGTCATGTATTACGTTTATATAATAAAGTGTGAGGGCGATATGCTCTACACCGGCATCACCAACAATGTTGTACGGCGCATGGATGAACATTTCGGCAGGAGCGAAAAATGTGCGAAATTCACACGAGCACACAAGGCACAGTCCCTCGAAGCACTTTGGAGCTGCGAAGACCGAAGTCTCGCTTCAAAGCTAGAATACCGCATAAAGCAGTTGACCAAAGCTCAGAAGCTCGATCTCATAGCAGACAACAACTGCTTTATAGAGCTTTTCGGCATTGAAAGCTCAGAGATGTACCGGCGCGAAACCATATAGATTAAGGAGTACATCATGTACGAAAACAAGACTGAAGAACTCCCCGTCAGAGCTGTTCTAGCCTGTGTTGACACAGGTGAATTTGACGCGGAACTTTCTATAAATGAGCTAGCCGAGCTTGCTTCCACAGCAAATGCGGAAGTGGTTGGCTCGGTGATACAGAAAAAGCAGGCTTATGACCCTGCTACCTGTATGGGTGCAGGCAGGCTCGAGGAACTAAAGGAGCAGCTCGAAGCCCTTGACGCCGAACTAGTAATATTCGACCACGAGCTCACAGGCGTTCAGGTTCGAAATATCGAAGATATCCTCGATGTCAGAGTTATCGACCGTACCACACTGATACTTGATATATTCGCTCAACGCGCCCGGACAAAAGAAGGTAAATTGCAAGTTGAGCTCGCTCAGCAGAAATACCGTCTCCCCCGTCTCACAGGTATGGGTACTGCCCTTTCGAGACTAGGCGGCGGAATCGGCACAAGAGGTCCCGGAGAAACAAAACTGGAAACCGACAAAAGACATATCCGCAAGCGTATAAGCTACCTTGAAGCTGAACTTGAAGAACTGAAAAAGCACCGTAATTTCTCGCGCTCACGTCGCAAAAAGGACGGAGTACTCTGCGCGGCTATAGTAGGCTATACCAACGTCGGCAAATCAACACTCCTTAACGCCCTTACTGACGCGGGAGTCCTTGCTGAAAACAAGCTATTCGCAACCCTCGATATCACCTCCCGTGCCATAGAACTCCCCGACGGTAGAAGCGTCATGCTCATAGATACCGTAGGACTTATAAGAAGACTTCCCCACAATCTCATTGAAGCCTTCAAATCTACTCTCGAAGAGGCTGCGGCTGCGGACCTGATACTCAATGTGCAGGACCTCTCCTCCCCTGAGGTAAAGGAACAGTCTGAGGTCACGGAAAAGCTGCTTGTTGAACTGGGCTGTGAGGGTATACCTCAGATATACGTCATGAACAAGGCAGACGCCGCCCCCTTTACGGATACAGTTTTTGAAGATAATAATACAGTCATGATAAGCGCTAGGGAGCACACTGGATTTGACAGGCTCCTTGAATGTATAATGCGGAACCTCCCCGAGACCGCCAAGCGTATGAAACTGCTTATCCCCTACGACAAGGGCGGCTTTCTCGGCAAAATACGTCAGGACGGCAAGATATTCTCGGAGGAATACGCTGAAAACGGCACTCTCATTGACGCTCTTGTAGATATCAAACTTGCCAAAGAAGCGGAAAGCTACAAAATCTGAGGCTTTACAACTGATATTCGTTGACATGAGAGTAAAAAAAGAATATAATCTAAGTAAGATAAATCATATTTTTGCTAAGTAAGAAATATTATGATTTACATAGAAAGGGTAAATAATGAATAGTAAAATAAATAAATTGTATGGCTTAGATATCAGACTGGTTGAGCTCGCCGCTCAGGCAGAAAAGAACTGCAAGGAAGCCTTTGAAAGAATAGATTCAACCGCTGAATACTGCGGTGCAAAGGTGCTGAAAGCCTTTTCCGACAACAAGGTAAGCGAGCCCTGCTTTTACGGCTCAACAGGCTACGGTTACGGCGATGTCGGCAGAGAAGTGATAGACAAGGTCTTTGCTCAGGCTCTCGGCGCTGAGGATGCACTTGTGCGATTCAACTTTGTGTCTGGTACTCACGCCCTGTCCGTGGCTCTCTTTGGAGTTCTCAGAACTGGCGATAAGATAGTATCAATCACTGGAAAGCCCTACGACACACTGGAAGAGGTTATAGGTATCAGCGGCAGTAAGGGTAACGGCTCCCTCATGGATTACGGTGTGGAGTACGGACAAGTAGACCTTAACGCAGATGGCACTCCGCAGCTTGAAGAGATAGCAGAAGCAGTAAAAGACGCCAAAGTGGCTTATATCCAGCGTTCAAGAGGATATTCCCTGAGAGGAGCTTTCACTGTCTCGGATATAGAAAAAATGGTGAATGCCGCTAAAAAAGGCAATCCAGATATAATTGTAATGGTGGACAACTGCTACGGCGAATTCGTTGAGGACAGAGAGCCCACCGCCGTGGGCGCTGATATCATCATCGGCTCCCTCATAAAGAATGCAGGGGGAGGTATCGCTCGTACAGGTGGATATATCGCCGGCAGAGCTGACCTTGTGGAGCTCTGCTCCTATCGTCTCACCTGCGTTGGAATGGGCAAGGAAGTGGGTTGCACTCTCGGTATGAACCGTGAAATGCTCCTCGGACTTTTCTTTGCTCCAGATGTTGTGGCTAATGCCATAAAAACCTGCAACTTTGCAGGCGAGCTTTTCACGCTCCTCGGCTTTGAATGCTCTCCTCGAAAGGACGAGCCAAGAGGAGACATAATCACAGCCGTAAAGCTGGGCGACGAGGAGCACCTGTGCGCTTTCTGCCGGGGAATACAGAAAGGCGCACCAGTTGACTCATTCGTTACTCCGGAGCCGTGGGATATGCCAGGCTATTCAAGTCAGGTCATAATGGCTGCTGGAGCTTTCACCAACGGTGCTTCTATAGAACTGTCAGCCGACGCTCCGCTTCGTGAACCATTTGCGGTATGGATGCAGGGCGGCATAACCTATACGAGCGGAAAGCTTGGGGTAATGCTTGCAGCTCAGGAATTGCTGTCTGAAGGATTAGTCAATATTTAACGGCTTTGCTGTTAAATTCAATTCGTAATTTATAATGCATAATCAAATGTGTCGGCTTATGACAATCAATAATTTTACAATTCTGTCTGTCGAATGACAAACACAGATAATTACTAATTACACTTAAACATTACGCATTATACACTAATTAATGAGGAGGAATTATTATGCCATTCATCAATGTCAAGACCAATGTTTCTGTTTCCGAAGAACAGAAGATAAGTATCAAATCCGCTATGGGACGAGCTATAACAGCTATCCCAGGCAAATCAGAGGGCTGGCTCATGGTAGGCATAGAGCCAGAGTACGACCTATGGTTCAAGGGCGAGGACGCTCCTGCGGCTATGGTAGAGGTCTCTATCTACGGCAGTGCTTCTTCCAATGCACTGGTAACTCTGACCAGTCATATCACAGGCATTCTCACCGATAATATCGGTATACCGTCCGACAGGATATACGTAAAATACACAAGTACAAACGACTGGGGCTGGAACGGCTCGAATTTCTGAGGTGATAATTATGAAAATTGCAAAAATATGCGCTTCACTGGCAGCAGTAGCTATATGCATATCTTCCGTATCTGCCGCAGTTATCGGCGATAACGGCTTTCACGCTTCCGCAGACGAGTGGTATTTCGCAGGAGAAACCTGTGAGCCGTTGCATGATACCTCCCGTGACGTTCAGGCTGAGGGCGTAGGCAATCCTTTGAATTTCGGCGAGAGAAATACTCCTGCCGACGCTTCAACTGCTGAGATACGCGCTATCAACCATAAAATGACCGTTCAGGAGGTAAAGTATGCTCTTTACAAGGAGATAGACGAACACTGGAACCTTATCTCCACACGTCTCGGGCAGACAGACCGTGAAAAAATGTATGCTCTTTTCCTCGGTCTCGGCACAAGAGAATCCACCCTCGGAGAAGGAAAGATCGGCGCAGACCACGAGACCGCTTATGAGGACGGCTGGGGTGTAAACTCCGCACACGCCTATGGCACTTTGCAGACTGCCGTTACCGCCTTTGCGGACTGCGACCCAAAATTCATGCCAGAGGACAACGTTCCCGAAATGTTCCAGTATTCGTTCACAGAATCCAACTTCTACGACGCTATCATATCCAACCACATGGGTATCAGAAAGATACTCCACTTTGCGGAGATATGCATAAACGAAGAGGGAATGCACGGATATCAGGTAATAAGGAACAGCCTCAAGGGCTTCAATACAGGCTGGTGCTATATGGCTGAGGACGACGGCGCCTACAAGACCTACGCCGACGAGATATGCTCGCTGGCTCAGTTCTACTACTATGAGAATCACCTTTACGATAATGTGTTCTCATGGACGTCAGCAGGCGCGGATATGGAGAAATACCGTACCGCCGACCGCTGGGACTGGTGGGGCGACGGAGAGCCCAGCATGGCCCCCATAGAGGAAAAACAGGTAACTACCACAACGACGACTTCCACAACGACTACAACTACAACGACTTCATCAACGACAACTACTACTGCTACAACAACCACGACTTCTTCCACTTTATCAACTACCACTCCCGTAACTTCAACAACTATCGTTACAGGACAGACTCCTGTGATAATATGCGACAAGCCCGATCTCAAAATCGGCGAGGAAGCGAATATCACAGTTAAGAATGCTTCATCAGTTTCGATAAAGCTGTCAAAAAATGAATATGACAGAGACCTTATCGTTGAAGGTGCATTTGAAATAACAAATACAGGCGCGGATTCCGTTTCCGTAAAGGCTTTGAGCAGCGGTGTTGCAGTCTTTGACGTCGTTGCGGATGACCTTTCAGAAAGAGTGATAATCACAGCAACAAGTGACAGCGAGAGCTATGATGTTATCAGAAATGCCCGTGTTGAAAAAGTTACAAGCGGCTCAAACGCATCATTGAAGATAGAAGGCTTTGACACTTATCATTTCAATTTGGACTCCTTTGATTTCAGAATGGAAGTCGGAGCTTTCCAGAAGAAGATTGCTCTCACAGAGGGAAATGTAGTTTCAGGCGTTATCTGCCACGGTGCTCCCGATTACAGAATGATAGTCTGGGCAGCTCTTGCTCTTGATGAACCGGCTCCCGATAAAACTATATACGGCGACGCCAACTGCGACGGCGAGATAGATATGTCTGACGCCGTACTTATCATGCAGGCACTTGCCAACCCCAACAAATACGGTGTGAGCGGTACTGACAGTAAACATATCACTGATAAGGGACTTGCAAACGCAGACGTTGATACTTCCAGCAAGGGACTTACCTCAAACGACGCCCTTCGTATACAGGAGTACCTCCTTCACAAGATAACAAATCTTGAACCCACAGAGTAACAATAACAAAAGCCTGAGAGCAGGATTATCTGCTTTCAGGCTTTTCTTTTATCCGTTACTTATACATAAGTGCAACTGCATGGGCTGACATACCGAGCTTTTCGCCGGTAAAGCCAAGGTGCTCCTCAGTGGTAGCCTTAACGCTTATCTGCGACGCATCACAGCCGCAGACGCTTGCGATATTCTCGCGCATAGCCATGATATAGGGAGCAAGCTTGGGAGCCTGAGCAATAACGGTCGCGTCGATATTCCCTATCTCCCAGCCCTCCGCTCTTATCCTGCAGCAGACCTCCTCCATGAGCTTCATGCTGTCAGCGTCCTTGAAGCTGTCGTCGTTATCAGGGAAAAGATGACCGATATCCCCCATAGCAAGGGCACCGAGCATGGCGTCCATTATGGCATGGGCGAGCACGTCTGCGTCAGAGTGACCGAGAAGACCGGTGACATGAGGTATCTCTATGCCGCCGAGTATGAGCTTCCTGCCTTCAATAAGCTTGTGAACATCGTAACCGTGACCTATTCTGAACATATTATTCTCCTTTCGTAAAACATAATTTTGCAAAGCAAAATTATATTTTTAGCCCTTAGCTATTAGGCATTAGCTGTAGGGGCGCTTTCCGAACGCCCGTGTTTGGGATTGATAATTGTGTTTGCGAGCGCACTGAATGCGCCCCTACGGATATACTAATCACTAAGCACTAATTTCTAATCACTGAAATCAATATTTAGCAAAGCTAACTTTTGATTTATTGCTTTACGCCCTCGGGCTCAGATCTGCCAAAGAGCAACTTCAATACTATGGGCGTTACTATGCTTGAAACTATAATAAGAAGTATTACAGCCGTAAAATATGATGAGTCTATTATACCGAGACCAAGTCCCTTATTGGTAATGATAAGAGCTACCTCTCCCCTTGTCATCATTCCCGCGCCAATCTTGAGGCAGTCGATCCAGCTGTATTTAAAGCATTTGGAAACAAGTCCGCAGCCGATTATCTTGCTGAGCATCGCAACTACAACAAAGCCAACGGAGAAAAGTATCATGCTCGAATCCACATTGCTGAAATCAGTCTTAAGTCCGATACTTACAAAGAATACCGGAGCAAAGAACATATAGCCGTTTATACTTACGCGACGGTCTATGTACTCGGCGTCGCGGACGTTGCAGAGGATTATTCCGGCTATGTACGCACCAGTGATATCAGCGATTCCGAAGTACTCCTCGGCGATATAAGCCATGAAAAAGCAAAGAGTTATTGCAATTATGGGGATACGCCTTGTGTGGGTATGCCTTTCATCGTAAAACCTGAACAGCTTGTAGACAATGAAGCCCACCACAAGGGAAAGCACGAGGAACAGAAATATCTTTCCTGTCACAAGGAGTGTATTGCTGTCGGGGTCCTTGAAGCCGAGAACAAAGGTGAGAACTATGATACCGATAACGTCGTCGATGATAGCGGCGCTGAGTATGGTCTGTCCCACACGGGTCTTAAGCTTGCCCATCTCCTTAAGTACCTCCACCGTTATTCCCACGGAGGTGGCAGTCATTATACAGCCGATGAATACCGCCTTAAAAAACTCGTCCGTACCAAATTCCGAGAAGCCGTATATGCCCATATACAGCAGACTTCCTCCCACAAGGGGCACGAACACTCCCACGCAGGCTATCAGGAAGGCAGCAAAGCCCGATTTTTTCAGCTCCTGTAAATTGGTCTCCAGTCCTGCTGAGAACATAATGAGTATTACGCCTATCTCAGCCATCTGCCCTATGAATTCCGATGGCTGTGTCCAGCCCAACAAACAGGGACCGATGACAAGACCTGCGATTATCTCTCCCACAACCATTGGAGCCTTGCATCTTCTCGCCAAAAGACCTGCGCCCTTGGCAAATATAAAGATAAGGGCGAGATCCTTAAGAATCTTATAGGTTTCCATTCATATCCATATCCTTTCATAAATAAAAGGAGCCAGATGCTCCTATACATTTTTATTATACTATGTAAGCTTACGTTTGTCAACTTTATACTGTGAAATAAAAGAAAAAAATGCTTGACAAGTCATGTATGAAATGATATAATATTTGAGTATCGTGTAAAAACAGATACTATTATTATCCTTGCCCGCAGTAAGTTGCTGGGCATGATCCCAGAAGGAGGTGTACTAAATGGCAAAGGTATCCGCTAAGTATGAAGTAATGGTTGTTTTCAGCCTCAAGAACGGCGAGGAGCCTATGAAGGCTCTCGTAGCTAAGTTCAAGGAGAGAATCGAGCGTCACGCCGAAGCTGTTGAAGTCAACGAGGATTGGGGTAAGCGCAAGCTTGCATATCCTATCGAGGACGAGACAGAGGGCTACTATGTGATCTATACATTCCAGTCACAGCCCGATTATCCAGCTGAGCTTTCAAGACGTCTCAACATCACAGACGGCGTTCTTCGTTCACTCGTAACAGTTGTTGAATAATTCTACTTCATTATTTAGGAGGCGCTAAGATGAATAAGGTCATTTTAATTGGAAGGCTCACTGCCGATCCTGAGCTGAGGCAGACTCAGAGTGGTATTGCTTCATGCAGATTCACAGTTGCCTGTGACAGAAGATTTGCCGATAAGAATACCGGCGAAAGGCAAGCTGATTTCATCACTTGCACAGCATGGAGACAGACTGCCGAGTTCGTTTCGAGATATTTCAACAAGGGCAAGCTCATTTGCGTAGAGGGCTCCCTAAGAAATAACAATTATCAGGATAAGAATCATCCCGACGTTACTCACTATGCAACAGATGTTCAGGTCGATAATGTCGAGTTCGTAGGCGGCAAGGGTGAAAATGGTGGCAATGGCGGCGGTTATCAGAATAACGGCGGCTACAGTGCTCCCCAGAACAATTACAATAACAATTATTCCGCTCCTCCACAGCAGGCAGCTTCTCAGCAGCCTGCACCTAATGACAGTATGTCTTACGGCAACCTCAGTGATTTTGAGGAAATACTCAGCGACGGCGACGTTCCGTTCTGAGCAGATTAACTTTACTTTATTACGATAGGAGGAAAAGTCATGGAAAAGGAAAGAAATGCCCGTCCTGCAAAGAAGCCCCGCAAGAAGGTTTGTATGTTCTGCGCAGACAGGATTGAAAAGATCGATTACAAGGATCTCACAAAGCTCAGAAAGTGCATGACCGAAAGAGCTAAGATTCTTCCAAGACGTGTAACAGGCACTTGCGCTTACCATCAGCGTGAGCTCACAGTTGCTATCAAGAGAGCAAGACATATCGCTCTGCTTCCTTATATCAGCGACTAATCATAAAAACCAAGGGGAGGCGCTCGCCTCCCCTTTCTGTTTATATGTAACCGCTCCTTACGGCATCGGTAAAGGAGCGCGTCTGAAGGTCTATCGGTCGATGTTCTGTACAGCGAGCTCCTCGTCTCTACGGAAGAGAAGAGATATACACCATACTGCCGAAATTGCCACGAGAATGTAAATAACACGGCTCAGAGCGCTGTCTGTACCGCCCAAGAGCCACGCTACCATATCAAACTCGAATATACCGACCAATCCCCAGTTTATTCCTCCGATTATCAGAAGAATAAGAGCTATCTTGTCCCACATATTGAGAACACCTCTTGATTTGGGATTTTGGCTTTTTCCGCCAATCACCGCCGGCTGCAACTGTATGCGCATTCTGGCGGTACACAGCTATTATCACCGCATTATCCCAGATTATTCATTTTGGAAGGAGAAAAATATGTTTTTTGAAAATATTGCATTATTTGACCTCGACAAAAAAACATGTATACTCATTACCATAGCCGTAGCAGCCGCACTTCTGCTGTTCATATATATATGCATCCATTTCAGCAAGGGAAAGCGCAAAGGCAGGGCTGCCGAGAAAAAAGTGGCTAAGATACTGAAAAAGCTGGGGAAAGCCGATCACTTAAGGATAATAAACAATGCCTATCTCCCCCTCTACAATAAAGCCTGTGAAGTGGATCACCTTGTATTCGGGCGCTTCGGAGTCCTCGTCGTAGAGACAAAAGGCATATCCGGCAAGGTAACAGGCAGCGGTAAAAATCTCACCCATACCATAGGCAGCAAGACTCATAAGCTCTACAATCCTCAGATGCAAAACAAAACCCATATCGACAACGTCACTCACCACCTTAAGAAAGGCGGCTTCGACAAGACTCCCGTAAATGGAGCTGTTGTATTCACCGCCAAAGATATCGAGTTCCCTTCAGAGCTAGGTATCGATATCAAGGGACTTGAAAAGCTGTACAAGTCGCTTCCTGACGCTGGCTGTAATCAGGATGTGCTGTACAACTACTTCCAGGATATGCAGGTGAAAAATCCCCTCAAAAAAGCATGGATAAGAACACGCAAAAAAAATGACTGAAAACAGGCAGACGCCAAAGGAGTTAATCATGAAAGCAAAAAGGTTTATCGCGATAACAGCGGCAGCGTTAATAGCCTTTCCCTATCCGCTCCGCATCGAAAGTACTCACAGAGCAGCTGTAGCTGCAAATATCCCCTCAGTCACTTTCACAAACTTTGACAACCGTGTAAACGACGGAGAACCAATACGCGGAGTTGATATCTCGTCTATAATCTCCATAGAGGAAGCAGGTGTTAAGTTTTATGACGAGAACGGCAATGAGCAGGACATCTTCAAGACTCTTGCTGATCACGGCGTGAACTATATCCGCGTAAGAATATGGAACGAGCCTCACGATGATAACGGAAACACCTATGGTGGCGGGCACTCCGACCTTGAAACTGCTGCCAAGATTGGCAAACGAGCCGCAGAGTACGGAATGAAGCTCCTTGCGGATATACAGTACTCCGACTTCTGGGCTGACCCGGCAAAGCAGACCCGTCCAAAGTACTGGCAACCCCACGACCACAATACCCTTAAAGGAGAGATATACAAGTGGACAACATGGGTGCTCCAGTATCTCACTGAAAACGGCAGTGATATCGGCATGGTACAGGTTGGCAACGAGACGGAGTGCTTCTTCTGCGGTGAGAAAGATATGTATGAGATATGCGACCTATTTTCAAGCGGAGAAAAGGCTGTGCGGGACTTTAACAGAAATATCCTCATAGCTCACCACTTCGCCAACGCAGGAAACGGACATTTCGGCTGGTACGCACAGGTAATGAACGAGTGCAAGCTTGATTATGATATATTTGCTTGTTCATACTATTCCTACTGGCACGGCTCACTTGACAACCTCAGGAATACTCTCACGGAAATCGGCAACAAGTACAACAAGTATGTCATGGTCGTGGAGACCGCCTATCCCTACACCAACGAGGACGGCGATACCTTTGGAAATACAGTCACTTCAAGCACTAGTGGTATTGATTTGAGATACGATATATCCGTTGACGGACAGGCTAAGGCTCTTGCTGACGTGTTCCAGACTGTGGCAAACTGCAACGGACATGGTATAGGCGTTTTCTACTGGGAGCCTGCATGGCTAGGAGTACCCGGTATATCATGGCAAGAACAAAAGCAGCACTGGGAACAGCAAGGATCCGGCTGGGCAACCTCCTACGCATACAGCTACGATAAGGACGCCTCCGAGACAGGTGGTTCTTCCTTTGACAATCAGGCGCTTTTCGACTTTAACGGTAAGCCTCTGGAGTCACTGGACGTATTCCTGAACATCTATCCTCAGGAGAAAAAACAGGTAACAACTACAACTGCCACCACGACAACAACAACTACTACAACTACCACTACAACAACAGCTGAGCCTACTGAGACAAAGGAAATAATACTCGGTGATATCAACAGTGACGGGATAATAGACGTATTTGACGTTGTGGCGCTGAGAAAGGCTATTCTAACTGGAAACAAGTCGTCCGAACTCGACCTTAACTCCGATGGAGAAGTCGGCATTGCGGATCTTGTGAAACTGCAAAACTATATCATCGGCAATAGGGACAACGACCTCACAAAGAAAACAATAACTGTAAAAAAGATCGGTTAATACAAAACCGCTGCAACTGCAGCGGTTTTTTCAATATAATATGAAATCCGCAATGTCTGATGGTTTTTCCGCAATAAAACTGCACATCTCTCTTCTGTTCTCGATTATGCAGGTTTCAAGCTCATCTCGTCCGCGAAACCCCCATGAACAGCCTATAAAACCGATATCGGCATTACACGCAGTCATTACATCAACATTGCTGTCGCCTATCATATAGACACAAAACTCCTCATCGGGAAGAAGGTCATATATCTCAAGTATCACAGCAGGATCTGGTTTTAGCAGTCTCTTGTTGCTTCCGCCAAGCACGCAGAGAAAATCTATATCGGGAAGCAGTTTTTCAATCATCTTCATTGCGGCGTCCTCAGGCTTATTTGTGGCAACTGCAAGTATAACGCCGTTATTTTGCAGTTTTTCTATTGTTTCCTTCATACCGTCATACAGCTTTGTCTTGTCAAGATAATGATGACTATAATACTCCTTGAACATGATGTAAAGCTCCTCTGCCTTGTCCTTTTTATACTCGGGAAGCGCTCTGAAGCAGAGTTTCTTAGCGCCGTTTCCTACCATTTGCTTGTATGCCTCATAGTTGTGAGCAGGGCAACCAAGCTTTTCAAGCCCATAGTTCACCGCATCTCCAAGGTCGCAGATAGTATCGGCTATCGTTCCGTCAAGGTCGAATATAGCAATATCTTTCATTTTTTACTCTCCTATGAGCTTTCTTATCTCATCGGGCGTGAAAATATACTCTTTCCCGCAAAAATGGCAACTTACAGAAGTATTATTGTCCTCCTCTGCAATAGAACTAAGCTCGTCCTTGCCGATACTTATAAGAACTTTTTCGGTACGTTCACGGCTACAATCGCACTTGTATACAGGCGAAGCCGTATCCAGCACATTGGGTTCAAGTCCTTCAAGTAGCATATCTGCTATCTCCTTGGGAGTGATACCCTCGTCCAGCATAGCCGAAACTGGGCGTATCTTCGCAACATTTTTCTCGATGATGTCTGTACACTTCTCGTCCGCAAATGGAAGAAGCTGTACAAGGAAGCCGCCTGCCGCTTTTACTGTGAGGTCAGGATTTACCAGGACTCCGAGACTGCATACTGTTGGTATCTGCTCGCTCGTAGCATAGTAACTAGCGATATCCTCGGCAATTTCTCCCGAAATAAGAGGGATAACACCAACGTATGGCTCCTTCAGTCCCATATCCTTGACGACTGAGAGTGTGCCATCCTTACCCACGGCTCCGCCAACATCAAGCTTCCCTTGAGCATTCAGTGGGAGTTCAACAACGGGATTGTTCACGCAGCTTTTAACATTTCCTCTGCTGTCCGCAACAGCCACAAGCTGTCCAGAAGGACCGCCGCCGTCCACGCGTAGAGTAACGCTATCGTCGTTGCCCTTCAGCATATACCCCATGAGAGAAGCTGCTATTGTAAGTCTTCCGAGACCTGCCGTAATAACGGCGGAGGTCTTGTGTATGTGTTCTATCTCAGATACTATATCCTTCGCGTCAAGTACTTCTGCAAAGGCTGAACCATCTGCGGATATCGCTCTATATAAATTACCCATTTCTATTATCCTTTCAGTATTTCTGACCACTTCTAATGCATCTTGCGACGTAGACTATACGTTGGGAATTAGTTTTCGGTGGTTCAAGAGTATCGTCACCGTACTTACCAAGCAACTCGAACCCGCATTCTGCAAGAAGTCTTTCGATACTCTCCTCGCTGTATGCCTTTTCCGAAAAGCCATCTGTGCTCCGTGAGTAAAGCCCATTCTCTTCCAACTCAAAGAACTGTAGCTCCATTTTTACTTCAAGAGTATCTGGATCAAGGGTATTCTCCCAAACGCAGTAAACGTGTTCGGTCTCATAAGTAAAAGTATTGTTCGCCAGTATCTCCTTATGCTTATAGGGAGTGTTCACATCAAATATGAACAATCCTTCTTGCTCAGAAAAGAAGGCAATTCCCTCGAATACCTTCCTCACGTCATCAAAGCTGTCAAGGTGGTTTATGCTGTCAAGAGCGCATAAAGTTATATCCACAGTACCGAACATATCCAGCTTCCGCATATCCTGACAGAGGTATTGTATATCCGCTCCACTGACGAACTTCTTATCAAGAGCTATACCGAGCATCTCGTCGGAATTGTCCACGCCTATCACATCGTAGCCGAAACCTGACATGACCTCAGAGATACTTCCAGTACCACAGGCAAGATCAAGGAGAATATTCTCCTTTGTGGTCTTGAAGCGCTGTATAATACCGTGGAAATACTCCCCGCGGCGCTTATAGTCAATATTTGCGGTAAGCTCATCGTAATGCCGCGCAAAGGCACTGTAGCCGCTCATTTGTCACCCCTCCTCGGTAGTATTCAAGGCTTAAACAACGGGCTGCCACCATATCGGCGCAGCCCGTCACACGTTCTTCTCCGCTAGGAGAAGCAGCCGTTTTCAGTTATAGTTATTTTCGCCGGAAGGCTCCTCGTCTGATGTAGGCTCCGTAGGATTCTGATTTCCGTCGGCAACTATTTCGCCTTCCTTGTTTCTTATCTCGCTTGTGGTCTCTTCACCGTTTTCATCGTAGTATACGTACTTAATTCGTATCTCGCCGCTTTCCTCGTCGGTATACTGGTGGATACTGCTCTTAAGAACGAGATCTCCTTCTTCGTTCCACTCAAAGGTCTTGGACTCATACTCCACATTGTCGTCCTTCTTGTCGTATACAATGATAGAACCCTTCTTCAGTTCTTCTAGGTCGATAAGGTTTTTCAGTGAATTCATCTCAGTCCATGAAGTATATATACCCTTATCCTTATCGTAATGGTAGTACTTACCCAATCTGTTGAGCTCGTCCTGCTTTTCAACTATAAATAAATCCGGAAATCCATCATCGTCGAAGTCGGCGTTGACCATGAAATCCTCAATCTTCTTAGTGCTGTCATCCTCGAGAGCTTCTTTTATCTCCGAGGTATCGACGTCGTTAAGTACCTGTACAGTCTTTTCCTCGCCTGCCTTATTGCCACGCAACACCTTAATCTCGTTGTTCTTTGTTCCGAGGGCGTAACTTATATTGCTATAATCCCTTGGATCGAAGGTAGAAGACTGCGTTGTGGGCTCAACTGTAGTAGTTATAGTTGTGGTCGAAGATGTAGTTGTGGTCCTTCTCTGTACCGAAGGCACTGACATGGTAGTTCCATGTACAATACCGTCATTTCCACCTGTAGCTCTTGTGATCACAGGCATTGTAACGCTATTGGTAGTATGAGCAACGGTAGTGCTTCCCTGAATCTTATCACCAGCCGTCTTTGTGGTGGTAGCGTCGGAGGTAGTCGCCTCGTCAGTAGTCACCCCGGTCTCGTAGGTCAGCAAATCTGTGGTCGTACCCTCTGCCAAGCCCGATACTACATTTATGTCCTTATCCGTGTTAGGCGTTTCGCTTATTCCCCCGCAACCGGAAAGCAATGAAAGAAGAATAACGGGAAAAACGAGCTTTTTCATATTGTCACCTCATAAAACCTTTCTCTCTCTGAGATACCGCGTCATATCACAGCAGTTATCCGCCACAACGTTCCCCGTCCTTTTCAGGAGCAGCGTTATTCTGCGCAACATGCACACGGTAAAAAAATCATCCCATATCTGTCAGTTTCATATCCCCCGGACCGGTATGTCCGGTCCGCATAGAGAACGGATGCTCCGCCCAAATTATTTTTCTGCCATATCCTTAGCCTTGCAGCACTTCTTGTACTTCTTACCGCTGCCGCAAGGACAAGGATCATTATCACCAATCTTCTTTGAACGTACAGGTTCCTCTGAGAAGCTTCCATCGCCTGCGCCGGCGTTGGGAGCGTCAGGCTTCGCTACCTGTTCACGCTCTGGCGCCTCGTTCTTCTGAAGTCTTACTGTAAGGAGCATACGGATAGTATCCTCACGGATAGAATCTACCATAGCATCGAACATCTCGAAGCCCTCGTAACGATACTCAATAACAGGATTCTTCTGACCGTAAGAGCGGAGTCCGATACCCTTCTTGAGCTCGTCCATATCGTCGATATGAGCCATCCACTTTGTATCAACTACCTTAAGAAGTATAACTCTCTCGAGCTCACGCATAATCTCTGAGCCGTACTCCTCTTCCTTAGCCTGATATATCTCTCCAGCCTTACTGCTTAGAGCATTGACGATATCTTCCTTGGATACCTCCTGAAGCTCCTCGTCCGTGAAGTTTAGATCTTCGGGCCCGATGAGCCATCCGAGGAAATGCTCCTTAAGTCCGACTACGTTCCAGTCGTCCTTGACCTCGTTATCAACAAGGTATGCATCAACAGTAGTATTTATAAGATCCTCCATCATTTTAAGTATGCTTTCGTGGAGGTCTTCACCGTCAAGAACCTGAGATCTCTGCTTGTATATGATCTCACGCTGTGTATTCATAACATCGTCGTAATTGAGGACATTCTTTCTTATGCTGAAGTTCTGTCCCTCGACCTTCTTCTGTGAGGACTCAATTATTCTTGTGAGCATCTTGCTCTCGATAGGAGTATTCTCGTCAACATTGAGGGTCTTCATAAGGTTTTCAAGACGGTCTCCTGCGAAGATACGCATGAGATTATCTTCTACTGAGAGGAAGAAGCAGCTTTCGCCCTCGTCGCCCTGACGTCCAGAACGTCCGCGGAGCTGATTATCGATACGTCTTGATTCATGGCGCTCTGTACCGAGTATATAAAGTCCGCCAGCTTCCTTTACGGCAACTGCCTTTTCCTTTACCTCTGCATTATACTTGTCATAAAGCTCACGGTAAAGCTTTCTTGCTGCGATAACCTCCTCGTCGTCGGTATCTGCGAAGCCGATAGCCTCCGTGATAATCTCCTCGGGTATCTCGCGCTTTCTCAGCTCTGCTCTTGCGAGGAACTCAGCGTTACCGCCGAGCATGATATCTGTACCACGTCCAGCCATATTCGTAGCTATGGTAACTGCACCGTACTTACCTGCCTGTGCGACAATCTCCGCTTCCTTTGCATGCTGCTTGGCATTGAGAACCTCGTGCTTGATGCCCTTCCTCTTGAGCATAGCAGAAAGGAGTTCGGATTTCTCTATGGATACAGTGCCAACGAGAATAGGCTGTCCTTTATCATGGCACTCTATTATCTTGTTTATAATAGCGGAATATTTACCCTTTTCGGTAGTATAGACCTGATCGTTGTGATCAATACGTATAACAGGCTTATTCGTGGGAACTGCAATAACGTCGAGCTTATAAATCTCCTTGAACTCGTCCTCTTCTGTCATGGCAGTACCTGTCATACCAGAAAGCTTTGTGTAAAGACGGAAGAAATTCTGGAAGGTAATAGTAGCCAGTGTTTTTGACTCGCTCTTAATCTTCACACCTTCCTTGGCCTCGATAGCCTGATGCAGACCGTCGTTGAAACGACGTCCCATCATAAGACGTCCGGTGAATTCGTCAACGATAATGATCTCGCCGTCCTTGACAACGTAGTCGATATCGTTCTTCATTACACCATTTGCCTTAATAGCCTGATTTATGTGGTGGAGAAGGGTCATATTTTCAGAATCCATAAGGTTCTCGACTCTGAACGCCTCCTCGGCCTTCTTGACACCGCGCTGTGTGATAGTTGCGGTCTTTGCCTTTTCGTCGATAATATAATCTGCGGTATCGTTTACAGACTCCTGATCCACCTTGTCGTCCATTTCAACTACGGTAGTTGCGGTAAGGGTCTTTGCAAAGCGATCAACAATAGCATACAGGTCAGTGGATTTGTCACCACGTCCAGAAATGATAAGAGGTGTACGAGCCTCGTCTATGAGGATAGAATCCACCTCGTCCACGATAGCAAAATTGGGAGCACGTTGAACGCGCTCTTCCTTATGGGTCACCATATTGTCACGAAGGTAATCGAGGCCAAGCTCGTTGTTCGTAGCATAAGTAACGTCGCAGTTATATGCCGCACGGCGCTGATCGTTGTTGAGCCCATGGAGAATACATCCTACCGTAAGTCCCAGCCAGCGGAGAACCTTTCCCATTTCCTCAGCCTGAGTCTTGGCAAGGTAGTCGTTAACGGTAACTACGTGCACGCCAAGCCCAGAAAGTGCATTGAGGTACGAAGCTACGCAGGCAACGAGAGTCTTACCTTCACCTGTCTTCATCTCAGCGATACGGCCCTGATGAAGGACTATTGCACCGATTATCTGTACGGGATAGGGCTTCTTTTCTAGAACTCGCCATGCTGCCTCTCTTACGGTAGCAAGAGCCTCGGGGAGGATATCATCAAGAGTTTCGCCGTCCTCCAGCCTTTCCTTGAATTCGGCAGTTTTAGCTTTAAGCTCTGCGTCGGAAAGCGCCTGATATTCCTCATCAAGATCAAGCACTTTATTCTTTATAGGCTCGATGCGCTTCAGCTCACGGTTTGAATAAGCGTTGGCACCGAAAATGTTTTTGAATAAACCCATTATGTTTTCCGCCTTTACTTTATTATAGTGTAGGTCTGATAATTCATATAATTAGACATAATATATTTTACAACAAACGACAGTGTTTGTCAATACCTATAATATAGAAATAGCGGACATTGTCCGCCATTTCGTCAAATATCACATAACATAACGCCAAAGGGCAATATCTTAGTTGTCAATGGTAATTATACGAAAAAAAAAACGCGATTTGATGCATTATCTTAATGAAAAGACTTGCTTCCTAACGCGATTATCAGTAAGAAAAACAGATTCACCTTATGTTCCCTGACACCGTTATACAAGCAGCAGCCCCCCCTTTTGACAAAATCTGCTGTGGCACAACTGTGCCGGTATTACACTCTTAGCACTGATAATCCCTTTATCATGTTCAGATGAGCATTTGTATAAAAACTATATCATGATATGATAATACCATTTCTTAGTTAATTTAACAAGACGACAAATGTCACTTTCGGAGTGACATTTGTCACTTTCTATTGTAATCGCACGAATAAAATGATATAATAACCGTGGTGATGATTATGCTTATGATTTCAATAAAGGATATGAATAAAAGTGAACTACACAACCATGCTCACAGACTGCTCCGGGAGTGCTTGCGTCCATACCGTATAGATTATAATGAAGATACTCCTGTATCAAAAGGGAAAATGGGAAAGCCCTCCCTCACTGAACATCCCAACATATACTATAATCTTTCCCACGCCGACGGTATAGCTGCATGTATCATTTCAGACAATGAGTGCGGTATAGACTGCGAAAAGATAAGAGAGTACCCCAAAAAAGTGATGAGGAGAGTTTTCTCCGAAAAGGAGCGGACTATGGTTGAAACCGCTCCAGAAGATAAGAAAAGTGAGCTTTTTTTCAGGCTGTGGACCCTTAAGGAAGCATACGTAAAGGCAATCGGTGTCGGTATCTCATACCCGATGAACACGGTGGAATTCAGCTTTGACAGCGGCAGGATAATTACGAATATCAAGGACTGCCGATTCCGACAGTATATCGTAGGAAATAGAGGGTTTATTGTTTCTGTCTGTGAAATGATTGAACGTCCCCTTTTGTAAACAATGCAGTTTTGTGGAACTTCGGCACGATATGACAAATCATCCTCTGTCCCTGCTGTGCAAAATTCCTAAATTAACACGCAAAATTCGTTCAAATCGGGAAAAATTACGATTTATACTTGCATTGCCGACGTATTTGGGTTATAATAATAACAAGCTTCTTGTTTGATCCGTTAGCGTTCCATCAGAAGTATTCCACAACAGCGGGAGGCTGATATTATGTTCGATAAAACCATGACTTTCTCCGTCAATGAGGACAAAGAGGCAGAGCTCAAAAAGAATCTCACTATCATTTATGACGCTCTGACGCAGAAGGGCTACAACCCAGTCAATCAGATAGTAGGATATATCCTTTCAGAGGACCCTACATACATCACAACATACAACAACGCAAGAAGCCTTATCCGTCACATAGATCGTGACGAGCTTTTACAGGTGCTGGTAAGATCTTATCTTAATGCATAATATCAAAAGACGGTCCACGGACCGTCTTTTTTGTTCATGTATATATTGTCTTAAATTGAATTATAGATGTTTTTCAATATGGTCTGAAGCATATATTAAGATCAACCTGTCCCTCTATACCGGGGATACTGCCGGTGTTTGAATACTGCCATATCCTGAAATCATAATAGTAGGAAGGCTTGTCGTCATACTCAGCCAGCCAGAAGTCGTAGTCCTTTATGCGTGGAAGATCCAGCTTGTTCATGGAAGTAGCTTTATTCTGGTATATCATCGGCGTATATCCGGAATCCTTTACCCTTTCACAGAAAGCTACACAGCAGTCTGCAAGAGCTTCAACGCTCACCTCATCGGTACGTGCAGCATCATGTACTATCTCCCAGTCATAAACCACGGGATATGTGATATCATATGGTGCCAGCGCGTCTATTACAGCGTCCGCTTCCTCGACTGCCTCGTCGGTATTAGTCGCCTGTGAATAGAAGTATGCACCCACCTTTATGCCGGCAGCCTGAGCTCCCTCGATATTGCGCTGAAAAGCTGTATCGTATGTAACTATGCCGTCGCCATAAGTACGGTAGCCTATGCGTATAAAAGCAAAATCTATACCTGCCTGTCTTACCTGAGTCCAGTCGATATCTCCCTGAAACTCAGAAACGTCAACACCCGTAGTTGAAACTGCCTCGCCGTTTTCCATGTAGTAAGCATAACCGTTGCGCATAGTTATTTTTTCCGTGTCAATGGTACTCGCCGGAACATCCGAATATACCGGCACAAATATCTCTCCGTAGGTATTGTCCTGCATCAGTATCTTTCTGCCGTCCATCTGGTAAAAGGCTTCCTCTTTTTCTATAACAGCCCTTCTGCGCACCTGCGGCTTGTCACTATTTGCATTTGCAGGTACAGCTTCTCCTCTGCCGCGTATCAGTCCCACAAATATGAGGGCGATGATAAGAAGCAGTATTATCACGGCTTCGAGGATAGCTATGCTTTTGAATCGTATACGTCTTCTGTTGTCTGCCATTTTTTCCTCCATGATATTTTTATGTAAGTATATAATATCATATTTTCCGCCCTTTGTAAAC
>NZ_JAGCFH010000143.1 GCF_017650195.1 Ruminococcus sp.
CATGAACTTGATATGCTTTGCACCCAGCTCCTTCATCTCTGTAATAGCTGTAACTGCAGAATTGCCTGTTGCCAGCATAGGATCAACGATAATAGTATCACGCTCGCTGATATCATCAGGAACCTTGGAATAATACTTCACGGGCTCATGTGTAACAGGATCGCGGAAAAGTCCGATATGACCTATCTTTGCAGCAGGAACGAGACTTGTAACGCCCTCTATCATACCGAGACCTGCACGGAGTATTGGTATGAAAGCAAGCTTTCTGCCTGAGATTATTTTTGTCTTTGCCACAGCAAGAGGAGTTTCAAGCTCTATCTCCTTGAGCGGGAGGTCTCTTGTTGCCTCATAGCAGATAAACATTGCTATCTCGGAAACAAGCTCACGGAACTCCTTTGTTCCTGTGTTCTTATCTCTTAAAAGTGAAATTTTGTGCTGAACCAGTGGGTGGTCAATGATGTGTAATTCTCCCATAGTTAGCAGCTCCTTTCATTAATAATATTCAAATAATTATCCTTTTCGATACAGTAGCATATCTCGCCTGCGCAGGCAGGATCAACGCCCTCATGAACAAAGCGCTGCACTGTATCGGTTTTATGCATAGCAGACTTTTCTAGGACACGTCCCGACTTGACATTTGCGGCTCTGTGATACGCTTCAAGCTTGTCAAAGTCCATAGTTCTGAAGCTATGAGCAACAAGACCTGCAAGTGCTTCTCCCGCATAGCCTTTTCCCCAGAATTCAGTGCCGATACAGTACTCTACCTCGGCAGTTCTGCAGTCATCCCAGACCTTGCAGAAGGCTATCTGTCCGATATTCCTGCCGCTTGAACGTTCAATCACAGCCCAGCGGTAGAAATCAGCCCTTTCATAGCCCTTGATGTAGCTGTCAAGGAGTCCCCTCACCTGTGCTTCATCAGTGTAGACAGGCTCGCCGTATTCGGTCTGTATTTCGGGAAGCGAAGCCCAGTTCTCCAGCATATCGCGCCAGTCACCGGCTTCGAATCTGCGGCATATGAGCCGCTCTGTCTCAAAGGGAACAGTTCCCGTATGCTTCATCACTTGTTTTCAAGAGCAGTGATAAGGTCAACTCTTCTCTGATAACGTCCGCCCTCGAACTCTGTTGTAAGGAATATCTCAGCCAGCTCGCATGCAAGTCCGGGACCGAGAGTTCTTGCGCCCATGCACATAACGTTTGCGTCGTTGTGCAGACGTGTGTACTTAGTCGAGAATGAATCAGCGCAGAGTGCTGCACGGATACCCTTTATCTTGTTGGCGGCAATTGACATGCCGATACCTGTTCCACAGATAAGTATGCCCTTTTCGCAGTTGCCGGAGGTTATCTCGCCGCAGAGCTTCTCTGCCATATTGGGGTAATCGCAGGGCTCTCCATTAGTACCCAGGTCTTTCACCTCAAAGCCCTTTTCGGTGAGGTAATCCCTGACCGTATTTTTCATTTCCACAGCAGCGTGGTCGCAGCCTATTGCTATCATGTTAAACATCTCCATTATATATTATCATTTATTTTTTGATTCCAGATCCTTTTCAGCCTTTACCTTCTGTAAATAGGATACTTCAAGCTGACCTGGCTCTGAAAGCTTTTTTGATATGCCAGCAAGGCACACTCCCACTGCGCTTTGCAGCCGTCCCTGCGGCGGCGCTATAATGAACGCAGGCGAAGTGTAGGTATTGTAAAAGTCGGCAGCTCCGTCTCCGCAGAGCATAGCCTCCTTGATGTTCAAAGCAAGGAACTCCGCAAGCTCATCCTGTGAGATTATCTGCTCCTCAGTAATCTGCTCTACGCAATAGCCATCGCTTTTATAGATACAGGTATAGACAAGCTCACCCCTTGCCTTCATAATTGCACATATATGTCCCTTATAAGCAAGGTTATTGCATGCAAGACCAAGTAGTGTAGACACGCCACAGCATTTTATGCCCAGCCCGAAACTGAGAGCCTTTACTGCCGCAACTCCAATTCGAAGTCCCGTATATGATCCTGGTCCGTTTGCTACAGCAATACCGCCAAGGTCGGAAAGCTCCTTTCCTGCCTGGGCCATTACGTCCTTAACCATGGGCATTATGACCTGTGAATGTGTCTTCTGTGTATAAACGGTACTCTGAGCTAAAAACAGCTCCCTATCCGAGTCAAAAAGAGCTGCGGACGCGGTCTTTCCTGATGTATCAATCCCAAGCAGCAGCAAATCTTCCACCGTCCTCGATAATTATTTCCCTGTCGTTTTCTCCAACGCTGTTTATAGTGATATATACAGTATCCTTCGGGAGAAACTCCGCAATATTCTCCGACCACTCCACGGCTGCCACATTGTCCTCGAAGGGATAGTCGTAAAAGCCTGTGGATTCAAGATCCTCCTCGGAGCTGATACGGTACATATCAAAATGATAAAGTGTCAGCTTATCGCCGCGGTACTCGTTAACAAGCGCAAATGTGGGAGAGGTAACACTGTCCCCAAGTCCCATGCCTATTGCAAGTCCACGGGTAAATGTGGTCTTTCCTGCGCCGAGACCGCCTTTATAGGCAATCATGTCGCCGGCTTTTAGAAATCTACCGAGTTTTTCCGCAGCCTTAATAGTCTCCGCCGGAGAATGAGTTATTATCTTCATATATCAGAAAAGTCCCGTGATATTTCCGTTTCCGTCGCAGTCGATGTCAAGTGCTGCCGGAGCCTTGGGAAGTCCGGGCATAGTGAGGATATCGCCGGTATATATTACAACAAAGCCTGCACCTGCGGAAAGTTTTGCATCACGGACGGTGATTTTGAAATTCTTCGGCTTACCAAGAAGATTTGGATTATCAGAAAGTGAATACTGCGTTTTCGCAACGCAGATGGGCAGATCCCAGAAGCCGATATTTTCAATCTCCTTTACTGCCTTTTCAGCCTGAGCCGTAAAGGTAACTCCGTCGGCACGGTATATCTCCTTTGCTATCTTCTCAACCTTGTCCTTTATTGTAGCATGAGTATCATAAAGTGGCTTGAACTCGTTTTCTCCGCAGAGCTCAATAGCATCACACACCTTCTTTGCAAGGTCTGTTCCACCTTCTCCACCCTTAGCGAATACCTCGCACATTGAAACCTCTACTCCCATATCAGAGCAGAAATTCTCAACGAACTTTACTTCCTCGTCAGTATCAGATGCAAATCTATTGATAGCCACTACTACCGGTATGTGATATTTGTGCAGATTCTCAATATGAGTCCTGAGGTTCTCGATACCCTTTTCAAGAGCCCACATATTTTCCTTTGCCAGGTCCTGCTTCTGCACTCCGCCGTTGTACTTCAGTGCCTTTATTGTGGCAACAAGTACGACGCATGAGGGAGAAAATCCTCCTACCCTGCACTTGATATCAAGGAACTTTTCAGCTCCGAGGTCTGAGCCGAAGCCTGCCTCGGTAACTATATAATCGCCGAGCTTGAGCGCAAGCTTCGTAGCTCTCAGTGAATTACAACCGTGAGCGATATTGGCAAAGGGACCACCATGTATGAAAGCAGGAGTATTCTCCAAAGTCTGCACGAGATTTGGCTTAAGAGCGTCCTTAAGAAGGGCGGTCATAGCTCCAGTACAGCCAAGTTCCTTTGCGTAGACAGGCTCTCCGCTGAGATTGTATGCAACAAGTATATTGCCAAGTCTTTCCTTAAGGTCGGATATATCAGAAGCAAGACAGAGTATGGCCATTACCTCTGAAGCAACGGTGATATTGAAGCCGTCCTCACGTGGAACGCCATTTGCTTTGCCACCTAGTCCGATAAGGATATTTCTTAGAGCACGATCGTTCATATCCATACAGCGCTTGAACATGATCCTACGCTGGTCTATTTTAAGCTCGTTTCCCTGCTGTAGATGATTGTCTATCATTGCGCAGAGAAGATTGTTAGCAGCTGTGATTGCGTGCATATCCCCTGTAAAGTGAAGGTTTATATCCTCCATAGGAACTACCTGGGCATAACCGCCGCCAGCTGCTCCGCCCTTCATACCGAAAACTGGTCCGAGTGAAGGCTCACGGAGAGCAAGCACCGACTTTTTTCCTATTCTTCTAAGAGCGTCGGAAAGTCCTACGCTTATTGTGGTTTTTCCTTCTCCGGCAGGAGTAGGATTTATAGCAGTAACTAAGATCAGCTTGCCATTTTCTTTATCAGCTAGCTTGGAAAAGAGCTTTTCCGAGAGCTTAGCCTTGTAATGTCCATAAGGTTCAATGTCATCTTCTTCTATCCCGAGACCGGCAGCGATCTCAGAAATACGCTTCATATCTGCGCTCTGTGCGATTTCGATATCTGACAGCATATTAGGTCCTCCGTATCAGTGTATTAATAAAGATATTATACCACATTTTTCAAATAAATGCAAGTTCTGAGGCAAAATATTAAGTCCTCCGCAACAAAGAAGGCTGCACGTTTTCAGTGCAGCCTTCAATGATTTAAGAAAGAAAATGTGATAACTTCAAGAATACAAATTAACCCTTTACACCGCCGAGAGCAACACCCTCGATGATATACTTGGACAGACAGAAGTACGCGATGAGAATCGGAACTACTGAAAGGAAGAGTCCAAGGTAAACCGTACCGTACTCAGTCTTGTAGGTATCACCCTTAAGGAGTGAAACCATCTGAGGCATTGTATACTTTTCCATTTTTGTAATGATTACCTGAGGCATAAACAGCTGGTTCCAGCTTGTTACAAAGGCAAATATTGCCTGTGTAGCCATAGCAGGCTTCATCATAGGAAGAACGATCTGGTTAAATATCCTGAATTCTCCAGCACCGTCGATTCTTGCCGACTGGAGTATCTCCATAGGAAGTGACGGTATCATATACTGCCTCATAAAGAATACGACCGTTGGTGCGGCGATTGCTGGAAGTATAAGCGGGAAGTATGTATTAGTCCAGCCTATCTTATAAACCATGTGGTAGAAACCGATACTGGATACCTGTGCAGGTATCATAAGTACTGCCATGATAAATGTAAAGAATGGCTTTCTTAATTTCCAGTCATAGGCAACAAGTGCAAAAGCTGTCATTGTTGAGAAATAAACAGTCAGCGCTGTTGTGCATACTGAGATAAGTAATGAATGCTCAAATCCCTTGATAGGATTAAAGCCCTTACCAAAGAGGTAGCTCCAGTTTATTCTCAGGTTTGAACCAGGAATAAGTGAAAGAGCATGCTGCTGAATCTGAGCAGAGCTTCTGGTCGAGTTGATTATCATGACCACAAACGGGAAAAGGCTCAGTACAGCAAGGAGAATACAAACCGTGTAAGCAACTATCCTGAACGCATAGGTACCCGGTTTTTTATTTACCACTGCCATTGATCTACTCCTCCTTTAGTTGCTCTTTTAGCTTCCTTCTTGGCCTTTTTGATTTCCTTTTCAAGCTTGATCTGATCCTTATCACGCATGATGAAGAAGAGAACGCCTGACATTATAGCAATTATTACCCAAACGATCATACTTGCAGCCGAAGCCTTGTTATACAGATATCTGCCTTCAAAGCCCTGAGTGTAAATAAATACCGCTGCAGTTTTAGTCGCGCCGTCGGGTCCACCTGCATTGTTGAACAGGTACGGGATATCGAACATATTAAGTCCGCCGACAAGGCTGGTAACCAATGTATAAAGTAATACAGTCTTTAAGTTAGGTATAGTGATTCGGAAGAAGGTTTGAACACCGTTCGCTCCGTCTATCTGAGCTGCTTCATAAATATCAGGGCTTATACCAAGTACACCTGAAACAAGCACTATCATCGTATTTCCATACCAGATCCAGAACTGGATAAATGCTACTATGATCCTTGAAGCAGTTGGGTTTACAAGGAAATAATAGCCTTTTTCACGCAGACCCAAGCTTATAAGAATATCGTTGATAGGACCAACAGGATATGCAAAGAAAGTCCTGAAAAGAATCGCAACTGTTGCAGCTGTAATGATGTTCGGCATATAGAAAACGACTTTAAAGAATCCTTTTCCCTTTATCTCATTTGTGTGTGAAGTGAACCACGCAGTAAGGAGAAGGGCAAGAGATATCTGAGGGACAAAGTTCATTATCCAAATAAGAACAGTATTCTTCAGAGATTTTCTGAAGGATTCGTTATTTATTACCGACTTGTAGTTCTCAAACGGCTCACTGAGGAATTTGAAATTATCAAGTCCCGTAGGTCCGTGACAGTCGGTGAAACCGAGAATCGCTGTAAAAATAGTTGGATACAGCGTAAAAATCAAAAAAGCAACAACAAAAGGAATACTGAATAGATATCCGTATTTCGAATAACTAACACCCTTAAGCTTCGTTTTCAAAGCCGTAAGCCTCCTTTATTTTTTGAAGAGGGCTGTACCGCAAAAGCGGTACAGCTCCTAAGAAAATTATTCTGCGTCAATACCAAGGTCATCAGCAACAGCCTGCTTGAAGTCCTTGAGAGCCTGGTCTCTTGTCTTCTGACCAGATGTGTACTGACGAACCTGATCACGCCAGTAGCTGTTGATCTTCTCATCGTACTGTGTGAGGTTCTTACCGTTTGCGAACTCACCAGCAGGGATGAATACATCGAACATATTCTGTCCACCGAGGAAGTCGAGTTTACCATCAGACATAGCCATTACTGTACCGGATGAAACTGCATCCTTTGTACCGTTAGGTCCGCTGTAAGTACCGTTAGCCCACATATACTGGAGACCATCCTTTGTGCAGTCAAGAGTTACCCACTCAAGGAACTTACCAATGAATTCCTTCTTGCTGTCTGCAACGTCCTTATTTGTAAGGAGCCATGTACCACCCCAGAAGAAGCCTACAGGAGGTTTACAGATTGCCCAGTCGCCATAAGTACCGATAGAAGTATCAAGTTCCTTGATAGCATCGCCGTTTTCGTCTGTCTTTCCTGTATCCTTCCAAGAACCGCTGTTCTCAGCAAGAGTGTAGTTAATGAGCCAAGCAGGTCCGAAGTAGCCGAATACCTTCTTAACTCCTTCGTCTCTCATATCAGCCTTCCAAGGCTCCTGCCAGTCTTCTGTATCGTTATGATATTCATTATCCTTAAGCGTCTTGGAGAGGTCAAGGAATGCCTCACGCTTAGGATCAATGTGGAGCTTATCGTTTACGATCCAGCCCTCGTCTGAGCTGTTCTCAACAGCGTGCCAGAGGTCACCGTCACCAGAAATGATAGCATAGCCTTTATCCTTGAGCTTCTGAGCAGCATCAAAGAACTTATCCCAGTTACCTGAACCTGCACCGATAGCACTCTCTACTGTATCCTGGTCATCGCTGCCGAATACATCTTTAGCGATAGAACGTCTGTAGATGTAAGCACCGCCTGTAGCCTGATAGTTAAGAGCAACTACATCGCTGCCTCTTGTACCGAGCTTAACTGCGTAGTCAGCTGTCTGAGCCTTCGCAATTCCGCCATCAACGTCAATGCCGAGATCCTTGTAAGGAAGAGCAAAATCCTTCATATCTCCCTGTGAGTACTTTGCAATGAATGCAGCCTCTGCACAGTAGATATCGGGAGCATCCTTGCCGCCGCCCTGAAGAGCCTTATCAAGAGCCGGCTGATATGCGCCGTCTGTTGTAGGGATGATTGTCTGCTCGTAGGTGTACTTTGCAGCTAAATCAGGGTTGAGATCCAGGAACTTCTTTAACATATCCGGAACTTCGTTTGTGAATGACCAGATGTTGATTGATACCTTTTCGCCGTTGTCGTCAACAGGCTTAGTAGTAGTCTGTGTGTCATCCTTCTTAGCAGTTGTTGTGTTACTGCTGCCTGCTCCCTCATCCTTATTGCCGTTATTGCAGGCTGTAAGAGATGCAAGGATTGCGAGTGCTGAAATGACCGATAATGCTTTTTTCATATTCGTGACCTCCATTTGAAAAATAGATTTAATTTCAATCAGTCTTTATTAAAGACTGAAAAGAACGTTATTTACGATAGACTCCAGCATTTCCTGTCTGCCACTTGAGAGTGAAGCTGTAACCTCGCCCTTTTCAAGAGCATACTTTTCAAGTGATGCGAAGTCTGCCTTGCCGGAGATGATATCTGCACCGATTCCTGTGTTCCATGAAGCGTATCTGTCAGCAACAAACTTGTCGATACGTCCGTCATCAATGAGCTTGAGAGCAGCTCTGAAGCCGAGTGCAAATGCATCCATACCTGCGATGTAGCTGTAGAAGATATCCTCGGGAGTGAAGCTGCCTCTGCGAGCCTTAGCGTCAAAGTTGAGACCACCGTTTGTGAAGCCGCCTGCCTTGATAACTTCATACATGCACATTGTTGTATCATAAATATTTGTCGGGAACTGGTCTGTATCCCAGCCAAGAAGCATATCGCCCTGGTTAGCATCGATAGAACCGAATACGCCGTTGTCTCTTGCAACGCGGAGCTCATGCTGGAATGTGTGCTGAGCGAGTGTAGCGTGGTTAGCCTCGATGTTCATTTTGAAGTCCTTGTCGAGACCGTACTTTCTCAGGAATCCGAGAACAGTAGCTGTATCGAAATCATACTGATGCTTTGTGGGCTCCTTTGGCTTGGGCTCGATGTAGAAATCGCCATTGAAGCCAATTGAACGTCCATACTCAACAGCCATCTTCATGAGACGAGCCATATTATCAAGCTCAAGACCCATGTTTGTATTGAGGAGAGTCTCGTAACCCTCACGGCCGCCCCAGAATACATATCCGTTACCGCCGAGCTTTACTGTAGACTCGAGAGCCTTCTTGATCTGTGCAGCAGAGAATGCAAATACATCAGCAGAAGGTGATGTGCCTGCACCGTGCATGAATCTCGGATGGTCGAAGCACTTAGCTGTACCCCAGAGACACTTCTTATCGCCCATAGCAGACTTCATATAGTCTGTAACGATATCGAGCTGAGCGTTTGTCTCCTTAAGATTGCCATACTCAGGTGAGAGATCGCGGTCATGGAAGCAGTAGTAATCAATTGAGAGCTTATCCATGATCTCTGCAGCAGCATCAACCTTTGCCTTTGCTCTGGCAGCGGGATCGCTCTGTCCCCATGACTTGTCTGTTGTACCGCAGCCGAACATATCTGTTCCGTCGCCGCCCATTGTGTGCCACCAAGAAAGTGCGAACTTGAGATGATCGCGCATCTTCTTGCCGTTAATCATTTCATCAGGGTTGTAGTACTTAAATGAAAGAGGATCTGTACTATCCTTACCCTTATACTCGATTTTTCCGATTTTGCTGAAAAATTCCATTTTATCCTCCATAATGTTTTATAAATTTATTTTCAGAGTAGTGCATTTCTTGCCGGTCAGCTTTTCGCTGAGCTCGTCAGGCTGTGATGTTCCTGCGTAGAGGGTGAACTCACTGCCTTCCTTTACCCATTCGCCCTTTTCATTGACTGCCATTGTAGACCTTTCGGGAAGAGTGATCTGTACGACCCTGCTCTCTCCCGCGTCAAGTGCGACTCTCTTGAAGCCGCAGAGGCTGTGGTTTGGAACTGCGTTCTCCGAATAACCTTTGATATAGAACTGAACTACATCCTCTGTCGCGCGTTTTCCAGTATTTGTGACCTTTACTGATGCAACGCCGTTTTCAAACTTTAGGTCGGAGCATTCTGTCTCCGAGTAGGTCAGTCCGAAGCCGAAGGGATAGAGTATATTGCCCCTGGCGTATCTGTAAGTACGGTTCTTCATGCTGTAATCCGAGAAATCGGGCAGCTTTGAAGCGTCTTCATAGAATGTTACCGGAAGCTTGCCTGAAGGAGATACCTTGCCGAAAAGAATATTGGCAAGAGCTCTTCCGCCGAGCTGTCCGGGATACCATGCGTGGATAAGTGCATCACAGTTAGCTTCAACATTTATCGCACTGCCGGCAGCAGTTACTATGATAACTGGCTTTCCTTTAGCCATGACCGTCTTAACAAGCTTTCTCTGTGACTCGGGAAGTCTCAAATCATTCTTGTCACCTGAAGAGAATTCATTTCCTGTATCCCCCTCTTCGCCCTCTATAGTAGCGTCAAGTCCGACAACAAGGACAACAAGATCAGAATGCTCTGCAATAATCTCAGCCTCTGCAAGTCTGTCATCAGGAAGACCGAGCTGCATACATCTGTCCTTATAAAGATGACATCCCTCGGAATAAATTACCCTGCCATCGAATGCCTCACGGATTCCTCTCAGGAATGTGACATATTCGTCAGCCTTACCGTTGTAGTTACCCTCAAGTGCGGGAACGCTGTCGGCATTGGGACCGATAACTCCGATAGTCTTATATTTTCCCTCTGTAAGAGGTAAAATACCATTATTCTTAAGAAGCACAATAGAACGCTCCGAACATTCGAGAGAGAATTTCTTGTGCTCATCGCAGGCTACGATATCGTAATTGAGTCCATCGAATTCGGTAGACTTGTCAAACATACCAAGCCTTACTCTCGTTCTCATCAGCTTTACACAGGATCTTCTGAGGTCCTCCTTGGTGATGAGTCCTTCATTATATGCGATAAGAAGGTGGAGATATGTATTGCCGCAATTGAGGTCGCAGCCAGCCTTGAGAGCCATAGCAGCAGACTCAGGAGCGGTCTTTGTAACGCCATGATTTGTATGGAAGTCTCTGAGAGCCCAGCAGTCGGAAACGAAATGTCCGTCGAAATTCCACTCCTTAAGCTTGCCCATAAGAAAGCTGCTTGCGCAAGCAGGCTCACCGTTAACACGGTTATACGCTCCCATTACGGTTTCAACCTTTGCTTCCTTTACAAGTGCTTCAAATGCGGCGATATATGTTTCAGTCATGTCCTTCATATTGGACTTTGCATCAAATTCATGTCTTGTTGCTTCGGGACCGCTGTGAACTGCAAAATGCTTTGCGCAGGCAGCTGTTCTGAGGACTTTTCCGTCGCCCTGAAGGCCCTTAGTGTATGCAACACCGAGTCTGGAAGTAAGGAACGGATCCTCACCGTAGGTCTCCTGACCTCTTCCCCATCTCGGATCTCTAAATATATTAACATTAGGCGACCAAAGTGTAAGTCCCTTATATATATCACGGTCACCGTGTGCCGAATACTCGTTATATTTTGCTCTCGCTTCAACAGAAGTTATCTCTCCTGCCCTGCGTACAGCATCTTCATCAAACATTGCCGCAAGTCCTATCGTCTGAGGAAACATAGTAGCTGTTCCCGCTCTTGCGACTCCATGTAAGCCCTCGCTCCACCAATTATAAGCCGGTATCCCCAGTCGTTCTACCTTCGGAGCATCATACTTGAGCTGTTCAGCCTGTTCCTCGACTGAAAGCCTGTCCGTAATATCCTCGGCTCTTTCAAGTGCGGATAATGCTTCA
>NZ_JAGCFH010000012.1 GCF_017650195.1 Ruminococcus sp.
ATTTTTGGGGCGATGTTCATATCGCCCCATGTTTTTTACTGTTTGATTAGCACTATACAGGAGACTAATGCCTGTATCAGCCAGCATAATATGTAATTATATATATCGTAACGGCCAATGTCGTTCTTTTCTATTATTTCCGCTGTATTACCACGGAAATAAACCAAAGTCTGACAGCAGTCAGTGTATGAATCGCTACAAAAATATCGATATCGGAATATCGATATTCCGCTGTTATATTTGTGCAGCATAAGGTTTTTGTGATATAATATTGAATATATCAATGCAATGCCTGTATCGGCGGAGGTCAATGGCGACTGCCACCGAACCCCCCTGCACTGCAAATCTATCGTAAGGAAGGTATGGACAATGTTTGAAATTCTTGAAAAAAGAAGTCTCAACCCCACCGTTACCCTTATGCGTATAAACGCTCCCAAGGTAGCAAGAAAGGCTGAGCCGGGACAGTTCATAATACTCAGAACAGACGCTGACGGAGAGCGCATACCGCTCACTATCGCAGATTTTGACCGTGAGAGCGGTTCGGTGACTATAATATTCCAGATAGTCGGCGCTACGACAGAAAAGCTCAACCACATGAACGAAGGCGACTGCTTACAGGACTTCGTTGGTCCTCTCGGCAGAGCTACAGAGACAGAGGGAATTAAAAAGGTTGCTGTAGTCGGTGGCGGCGTAGGCTGTGCTATTGCTTACCCCGTTGCAAAGAAGCTCCATGCCCTCGGTGTTGAAGTTCATTCCATAGTAGGCTTCAGAAGCAAGGATCTCGTTATACTTGAGGACGAGTTCAAGGCTGCAAGCTCAAAGTTCGTGCTCATGAGCGACGATGGTACCGCAGGCGAAAAGGGTCTCGTTACCGATGCCCTCAAAAAGCTCATAGACAGCGGCGAAAAGTACGACAGGGTCATCACTATCGGACCTCTCATAATGATGAAGTTCGTCTGTAAGCTCACCAAGGAGTACAATGTCCCCACTGTCGCTTCCATGAACCCAATAATGATAGATGGTACGGGAATGTGCGGCGGCTGCCGTCTCACAGTCGGCGGCGAGACTAAATTTGCCTGCGTTGATGGTCCCGAATTCGACGGCCATCTCATAGACTTTGACGAGGCTATGGCAAGAGGAGCTATGTACAAGCCCTTCGAACGTCACGCCTACGAGGAAGCCTGCAATCTGTTCAAGGAGGTAAAGTAATATGCCGAATATGTCTGCTACAAGAAATGAGATGCCTGTACAGGCTCCCGACGTAAGAAACAAGAATTTCAGCGAGGTAGCTCTCGGCTATACCGAGGAACAGGCTATAGATGAAGCTAAACGCTGCCTTAACTGTAAGAACAAGCCTTGCTCCACAGGCTGTCCCGTACAGATAGATATCCCTGCATTTATTGCTCAGGTGGCTGAGGGAAATTTCGCAGAGGCTTACAAGATAATCACAAAGTCCAGCTCACTTCCTGCTGTATGCGGAAGAGTATGTCCCCAGGAGACACAATGCGAGAGCAAGTGTGTAAGAGGCATCAAGGGCGAGCCCGTTGCTATCGGACGCCTTGAAAGATTCGTTGCCGACTGGCACAACGCACAGCCCGAAGTAGCTCCCGAAATACCTGCAAAAAATGGTCACAAGGCTGCTGTTATCGGTTCGGGCCCTTCTGGTCTTGCCTGCGCAGGCGACCTCGCCAAGAAGGGTTACGACGTTACTATATTTGAAGCTCTCCACGTTGCAGGAGGAGTTCTCTCCTATGGTATCCCCGAATTCAGACTTCCTAAATCTATAGTTCAGAAGGAAATCGGCGGTCTGAAGGCCCTCGGCGTAAAGGTTGAGACAAATACCGTTGTCGGAAAGACTGTCTCTGTTGACGAACTTATGAAAGAGGAAGGCTTCGAGTCCGTATTCATCGGCTCAGGTGCAGGTCTTCCCAGATTTATGAATATCCCCGGTGAGAACCTTAACGGAGTATACTCAGCAAACGAGTTCCTTACACGTATAAACCTCATGAAGGCTTACAAAGAGGGCAGTGCTACACCTATCAAGGCTGGCAGCAAGGCTGTTATCGTAGGCGGTGGAAACGTTGCTATGGATGCCGCACGCTGCGCTAAGAGACTGGGTGCTGAGGTTTACATAGTTTACAGACGTACAGAGGCTGAGCTCCCTGCAAGAGCAGAGGAGGTCGAGCACGCCAAGGAAGAGGGCATTATCTTCAAATTCCTCACAAATCCCGTTGAGATACAGGCTACTGACGACGGCTGGGTAAAAAGCATACACTGCCAGCAGATGAAGCTCTCAGAGCCAGACGCATCCGGCAGAGCAAAGCCTGTTCCGATAGACGGTGCTTTCATAGACATTGAGGCTGACTGCGTTATCATGTCTATCGGCACCTCGCCAAATCCTCTTATCAAGTCCACTACAGCCGGTCTCGACACCCAGAAGTGGGGCGGTATCATCGCTGACGAGGACGGTCTTACCTCCAAGGAAGGCGTTTACGCAGGCGGTGACGCTGTAACAGGAGCTGCTACGGTAATCCTCGCTATGGGCGCAGGCAAGAAGGCTGCCGCAGCTATGGACGAATATATGCAGAAAAAATAAGTCCTCTGAACGGAGGTACACCATGAATAAAAATATTACCTCTCAGACGCTGGCGCGTCTCCCTGTGTACTTCAATTACCTCAGATCTCTCCCGGAGGAGCGAAAAAAAGGCAATATATCTGCTACGGCTATTGCCGATGCCCTCGGTCTCAATGACGTTCAGGTCAGGAAGGACCTTGCCTCAGTAAGCAAGGGTGGCAGACCAAAGGTGGGTTATATCACCTCCGAGCTTATGAGTGATATAGGCAGATTCCTCGGCTTTGAGAACCGCGATGGCGTTGTTGTGGCAGGAATGGGAAACTTCGGCAGAGCTATGCTGGAATATAATGGCTTTGAGGCTTACGGCTTCGATATTCTTTGCGGATTTGACTGCAACAGGGAACGCGTAGGCAGTTCCATAAACGGTAAGCCGGTCAGACATATCGACGAGCTGGAAAGCTTTTGCAGGAAAAATGATATCCGTATAGGTATCATAACCGTTCCTGAGGCGGCTGCACAGGAGGTCTGCGACAGAATGGCAAAGGCAGGTATAAAATTTATTCTCAACTTTGCCGCAGTATACCTCAATGCTCCCAAGGGCGTTGCGGTGCATAACGAGAATATCTCACTCACTCTCGCAATGCTTGCAAGGCGAAGCGAAAGCTGAGCAGACAGATAAAAGTAATAAAGAGAACATATTTCTTCCATTAAAAATAAAAGAAACATATATTACAATTCAATATTTCCTGTTGACTTTAAACTAAATGTAATTTATAATATAATTATATCCCAAGAGTAAAGGAGGAAAAAATCATAGCTGATATTAATAATCCAGGATCAAATAATCAGCCTATAACTTCTGATACAAGCGAAAGGAAATCAAAACTGCTCCCTATATTGCTACTGATCTTTTGTATCGTAGCACTTGCTTATTTTGCTATTACATTTGGCAAGTTAGTGCCGCATACTACAGAGGATTTTTATCAGAGTCTCATATCCAAAAGCCAGGCTGGAATCCCTTACGAAGAGGCTATTTCAAGAGCTGATGAACGTATATGGCAGAACAGGATACAAGCTATTATCTATGGCGTATTCTCGGTCCTTTCCATTGGCGGTACAGTTTTAAGCATTCTGGCTATAAAAAACGCAGGATCCAGGAAATAACATTGCAAGAGCTGCCTATGGCAGCTCTTTTTGCGTTCACATCCAATGGCTGAAGTTTAGCTGCGCAGTTGCCTGCACCTTCACTACACTATGCACTTTGCACTAACAACTAACCACCGAATACGGCATATTCTCCAAAATTGTACTGGTTGTAAAAGATATTTTCTATATTGCAATTTGCACCGAATTATGTTATTATATAAGGTAAGAAGTTGCGCCATGACGTTTCATGGCAAATATATCAACGTACATTTTCAGTGTACGGGTCAGGAGTATAATATGCCAAAAAGACAGGATATTAACAAGATCATGATAATCGGCTCGGGTCCTATCATCATCGGACAGGCCTGCGAGTTTGACTACTCAGGCACTCAGGCCTGCAAGGCTCTTCGCAAGCTTGGATATGAGATAGTCCTCGTAAATTCGAACCCTGCTACTATCATGACGGATCCCGATGTTGCTGATATTACTTACATCGAACCCCTCAACCTCGAAAGACTTACCCAGATAATCGAAAAAGAACGCCCTGACGCTCTTCTCCCCAATCTCGGTGGTCAGTCTGGACTCAATCTCTGCTCTGAGCTTGACAAGGCAGGTGTACTTAAACAGTTCGGCGTTCAGGTAATAGGTGTTCAGGTCGATGCTATTGAGCGCGGTGAGGACCGTATAGAGTTCAAGAACGCTATGAAGGCTCTAGGCATCGGTATGCCAAAGAGCGAGGTAGCATATTCTGTCGATGAGGCTGTTAAAATAGCTGAAAAGCTGAAATATCCCGTTGTTCTACGTCCTGCCTACACTATGGGTGGCGCCGGCGGCGGTATGGTATACAATGTAGATGAATTAAAGGTTGTATGCGCAAGAGGTCTCCAGGCTTCTCTCGTAGGACAGGTACTCGTTGAGGAATGTATCTTCGGCTGGGAAGAGCTTGAGCTGGAAGTTGTCCGCGATGCAGATAACAACAAGATCACAGTATGCTTTATCGAAAACATTGACCCTATCGGCGTTCATACAGGCGATTCCTTCTGCTCCGCACCTATGCTCACTATCCCCGAGGACGTACAGGCTACGTTACAGGATATGTCATACAGAATAATCGAATCCATTGAAGTCATCGGCGGCTGCAACTGCCAGTTCGCACGCGATCCCGAGACAGGTCGTATAGTAGTTATTGAAATAAACCCCAGAACCTCACGTTCTTCCGCTCTTGCTTCAAAGGCAACAGGCTTCCCGATTGCTCTCGTTTCGGCTATGCTCGCCTGCGGTCTTACTCTCAAGGACATCGAATGCGGCAAGTACGGTACTCTTGACAAATACGTTCCTGACGGAGATTATATAGTTATCAAGTTCGCACGCTGGGCTTTCGAGAAGTTCAAGGGCGCTGAGGACAAGCTCGGCACTCAGATGAGAGCTGTCGGCGAAGTAATGAGCATAGGCAAGACCTACAAGGAAGCTTTCCAGAAAGCTATCCGTTCACTGGAAACAGGTCGCTACGGTCTCGGCTTTGCCAAGAACTTCAACAGCATGACCAAGGAGGAGCTCCTCGCACAGCTCCGCTTCCCCACAAGCGAGAGACAGTTCGTAATGTATGAGGCTCTCCGCAAGGGCGCAACTATTGACGAGCTCTATGAGCTCACAAAGATAAAGAAGTACTTCATCGAGCAGATGAAGGAGCTCGTTGACGAGGAGGAGAAGCTCCTTACAATGAAGGGCTCAGTTCCTGCCGAGAACGTGCTCAGACAGGCTAAGCTGGACGGATTCAGCGACCGTTACCTAAGCTCACTCCTCGAAGTTACAGAGGAGGAGATACGCAATGCCCGTATCGGCTTCGGTATAAAAGAAGCATGGGAGGGCGTTCACGTAAGCGGTACAAAGGACGCTGCTTACTACTACTCCACATATCACCTTGACGAGGACAAGAGCCCTGTAAGCACAGAAAAGCCCAAGATAATGATACTCGGCGGCGGTCCTAACCGTATCGGTCAGGGTATCGAGTTCGACTACTGTTGCGTTCACGCAGCACTTGCTCTGAAAAAGCTGGGCTTCGAGTCCATTATCGTAAACTGCAACCCTGAGACAGTATCCACTGATTATGATACATCGGATAAGCTCTATTTCGAGCCCCTTACTCTTGAGGACGTTCTTGCTATCCACGAGAAGGAGAAGCCTGTGGGCGTTATAGCTCAGTTCGGCGGACAGACTCCCCTCAACCTTGCAAACGACCTTAAAAAGTACGGCGTCAATATCCTCGGCACTACTCCGGAGACTATCGACCTCGCTGAGGACCGTGACCACTTCCGCGCTATGATGGACAAGCTGGGTATACCGATGCCTGAGGCAGGTATGGCTGTAAATGCCGACGAGGCTATCGCTATCGCAAACAAGATAGGCTATCCCGTAATGGTTCGTCCTTCCTACGTTCTCGGCGGACGCGGAATGGAGGTAGTTCATGACGACGAGATGATGAGAGTATACATGAACGCTGCCGTTGGTGTTACCCCCGACAGACCTATCCTCATCGACCGTTTCCTCAACCATGCTACAGAGTGCGAGGCTGACGCTATATCAGATGGTACGCACTGCTTTGTTCCTGCTGTTATGGAGCATATCGAGCTCGCAGGCATACACTCCGGCGACTCCGCTTGTATACTCCCCTCAAAGAACCTGACAGAAAAGCAGGTGGCTACTATCAAGGAGTACACAAAGAAGATAGCCGTAGAAATGAACGTATGCGGACTTATGAATATGCAGTACGCTATCGAGGGCGACACAGTATACGTTCTCGAAGCAAATCCCCGTGCGTCAAGAACAGTTCCGCTGGTATCAAAGGTATGCGATATCAACATGGTTAAGATAGCTACGGATATCATCACTTCCTCTATCACAGGCAGACCTTCTCCTGTTCCGGAGCTCAAGGACAAGCAGATAGGTCACTACGGCGTAAAGGAAGCTGTATTCCCCTTCAATATGTTCCAGGAGGTGGACCCTCTCCTCGGACCCGAAATGCGTTCAACAGGTGAGGTCCTCGGTATATCTCCTTCCTTCGGCGAGGCTTACTACAAGGCTCAGGAGGCTACAAAGAACAAGCTTCCGCTGGAGGGAACAGTTCTCCTCAGTGTATGCGAAAGAGACAAGCCTGAGCTTGTTGATATCGCTAAGTCCTTCCACGAACTGGGCTTCCATATAATCGCTACAGGCAAGAGCTATGAGATGATAAAGGAAGCAGGCATACCCTGCGACAAGATCTTCAAGATATACGAGGGACGTCCGAATATCGCTGACGAGATCGCAAACGGCGAGATACAGATGATAATCAATACTCCTGCAGGCAAGACCAGCGTTCACGACGACAGCTATATCCGTAAGGCTGCTATCAAGCACAGAGTTCCTTACATGACAACAATGGCTGCTGCAAAGGCAAGCGCAGA
>NZ_JAGCFH010000144.1 GCF_017650195.1 Ruminococcus sp.
AATAAATAAAGGCGGTCATTATGACCGCCTTTATTATTAAATATATCAGCCCTGTCTCTTGGCTTCAATCTCAGCAAGTGCGTCCTTGCGTGAGAGGTTGATTCTGCCCTGACGGTCGATCTCTGTAACCTTTACAACAATCTCGTCACCGATAGTAACAACATCCTCGACTTTTTCAACTCTCTGCTTATCAAGCTTTGATATGTGTACAAGTCCGTCCTTTCCAGGAGCAATTTCAACAAATGCACCGAAGTCCATGATTCTAACTACTTTGCCCTTGTAAATAGCGCCCACCTCGGGATCGTTAGCAATAGTGTGGATTATCTGGAGTGCCTTGTTTGCATTGTCAGCATCAACACCGCTGATAAATACATTTCCGTCGTCATTGATGTCGATTTTAACGTCACAATCAGCTGAAATCTTCTGGATGACCTTACCACCCTGACCGATAACTTCGCGTATCTTGTCTACAGGTATCTTTGTCTGGAGCATCTTAGGAGCATACTTATTTACAGTAGGTCTGCTTTCTGGAATAGCCTTAAGCATTATCTCGTCAAGGATATAGATACGAGCCTTTCGCGTCTTTTCAAATGCCTGTTTGATGATAGCAGGTGTAAGACCGTCTACCTTGATATCTACCTGTATAGCAGTGATACCCTTATGAGTACCGCCAACCTTGAAGTCCATATCGCCAAAGAAGTCTTCAAGACCCTGAATATCAACCATTGTCATGAAATCATCACTATCGGGAAGAGTGATAAGTCCGCAGGAGATACCTGCAACAGGAGCCTTTATCGGAACGCCTGCGTCCATGAGTGCGAGTGTTGAACCACAGATAGAGCCCTGTGAAGTAGAACCATTAGACGAAAGTACCTCAGATACAAGTCTTAGTGCATAAGGGAAATCCTCAACTGATGGGATAACTGGTGCAAGAGCTCTTTCAGCGAGAGCACCGTGACCTATCTCACGTCTTCCTGGACCTCTACTCGGCTTTGTCTCACCGACAGAATAGCTCGGGAAATTGTACTGGTGCATATATCTCTTCGAGTCCTCTTCATCGAGGCCGTCTATCTTCTGGCACTCACTTACAGGACCAAGTGTACAAACTGTAAGAACTTGTGTCTGACCTCTAGTGAAAAGACCTGAACCATGAACACGAGGGAGTATGCCTACCTCAGCGGCAAGAGGACGTATCTCGTCTATTCCGCGTCCGTCAACACGCTTGCCTTCATAAAGCCATGCACGAACAATCTTTTTCTGAAGCTTGTAGATACACTCATCTATCATAGGTATCTGTTCAGGATACTTTTCATCAAAGTTGGCGTGGATATCATCAACGATAGGAGCAAGTCTCTCGTCGCGGACGTTTTTATCATTTGTATCAAGAGCGACCTTAACACGGTCTGACGCAAATGCTTCGATAGCGTCGAACATATCGTGGTCAACTTCCATTGACTCAAAGGTGAATTTGGGCTTACCTATCTGTGAACGAATATCACTGATGAAAGCTACCATTTTCTTGATTTCTTCATGACCTTTAAGGATTGCGTCAAGCATTGTATCCTCAGGCACCTCATTAGCACCAGCCTCGATCATAACGATCTTTTCAGCTGTGCCTGCAACTGTAAGGTTAAGGTCTGTTTTAGTCCTCTGTTCGAGAGTAGGATTAAGAACTATCTCGCCGTCTACAAGACCTACGTTTATTCCTGCGATAGGACCGTTCCACGGAATATCCGAAATGGATATAGCCACAGAGGTTGCGATCATACCTGCAATTTCGGGTGAATTGTCTGGCTCTACTGCAAGTACAGTCATAACAACTGAAACATCGTTTCTCATGTCCTTCGGGAAAAGAGGACGGATAGGTCTGTCAACGCAACGCGAAGTAAGAATAGCCTTTTCAGAGGGCTTTCCCTCACGTTTTGTAAATGAACCTGGAATCCTACCAACAGAGTAAAGTCTTTCCTCGTAATCTACCGAAAGAGGGAAGAAATCGATACCCTCTCTTGGCTTTGCACTTGCTGTAACATTTGCCATTACGACTGTTTCGCCATACCTTACCCAGCATGAACCGTTGGAAAGTCCGCAGGTTTTTCCTGTCTCAACAATGAGAGGTCTGCCGGCGTAAGTTGTTTCAAAGGTTCTGTAATTTTCAAACATCTGATTTGCCTCCAATTTAAGATTTTTTTCATCAGAGGAGAGCTTTTAGAAGTTAGAGGTAAAAGCCGGAAAATACATTCAGACTCTTGCCTCTGACTTCTAATCCCTGTACTCTGATAGATGTAAAGGCAGAAGGGTATAAAACCCCGCTGCCTTCAAACACATGATTACTTACGGAGACCGAGCTTTTCTACGATAGCACGGTATCTGTTGATATCCTTCTTCTTAAGGTAAGCAAGAAGGTTACGTCTGTGACCAACCATCTTAAGAAGACCTCTTCTTGAGTGATGATCATTCTTGTGGCTCTTGAGGTGTTCTGTAAGGTCGTTGATTCTTCTTGTAAGAATAGCGATCTGAACCTCAGGTGAACCTGTGTCGTTTTCGTGTGTTCTGTTAGCCTCAATAACGGCTGTCTTTTCATCCTTCAATAACATTTGAAGCACCTCTAAATAAATATTCCGAAAACTCAGTATGGGGTGAAAGTCGAGGACAAGCCCCGAACCAAGTACACGGTGATAATATTATATCATATTATTATATATTTGTAAAGGCTTTTTTTGATTTTTATCGTATTTTTCTTGTGAAAAAAGTCAGCCGAACCGAAAAAACATGTATAATGTCAGCGCATCATGTTTTATTAAAGAATATAGTTGACTATTCAGACGTAATGTGTTAAAATAGATATAGAGTAATGCATGATAAACGGATTGGAGGATCAATAATGAAAAAAAATGCTTTTGATTATATATGGACAGACAAAAAACGTTCCATTTTCGGACTGCCTCTTACTTTTACTCGTTATTATCTTACTGAAACAAAATTTATCACCCGTACAGGTTTTCTAAATGTTGATGAAGATGAAATTGATCTGTACAAGATAACAGATAAAAAAGTCAAATATCCGTTCTTTCAGCGTATTGTAAACTGTGGAACGATAATTATATACAGCCGTGATGCTGATACTCCGTCCAAGGAAGTTCACTGTATAAAAAATGTCAGAAAGGTTTCTGATCTTATAGACAAATATCTTAACATTATGCGTGACAGGTATGGCATAAGAGGAAGAGATATGATGGGATATCACTCAGGTCACGATCATTTCGATGATTATGACGACGCCCATGAAGATGACGGAGATTATTGATTTCAGAGGTGATTTACTAAATGCTCTCGTTTATTACTGAAAAACAATCCAGCTGGGACAGACTAAAAGCTGAAGAACGCCCTATATTTATATATGGAATGGGTGACGGAGCATTAAAGATAATGTCTGTTTTCCGTGAAATGCACATAACTGTAGCAGGTATCTTTGCAAGTGATGATTTTGTACGAGGACATTCCTTTGAAGGGTACAGGGTGCATAAGCTCTCAGAGATAGAAGAAGCTGTTGATGATTTTGTAGTAGTGCTCGCATTTGCAGCAGGATATCAGGAAATAGTTGATAAGGTAAAGGAAATAGCTGCAAAGCACACACTGTATGTCCCTGATGTACCGGTTGTCGGTAGAGGTTTGTTCACTTATGAATACTGTGAAGAAAATGCCGAAAAGATACAGCAGGTATATGATAGCCTTGCAGACGATTATTCAAGAAAAGTATATGCAAATATAATTAATTTTAAAATAAGCGGCAGGATAGAATATCTTTCCGAGGTCACTACTACAAAAGCTGATATTTATAAAAAGATAATCAAGCCTACATTGAATGAGGTATATGTTGATCTTGGCGCATATAACGGTGATACAATAAAGGAGCTCCTTGAGTTTACTCATGGCAAGTATGTATCTATATATGCTCTTGAACCTGATAAAAAGAACTTCAAGAAGCTTGCTAAATTCATAGACGGTATGCCCCATGTTTACGCTTATAATTCTGCCGCATGGTGTATTGACAGTGAACTGCCATTTGCCTCAAAGGCAGGTCGACAGTCATCAATAAGTGCTGAGTCAGAAAACGTTGTTGGAGCACTTTCCGTAGACAGTATCCTTGCAAAACGTCCTGCAACAATTATTAAAATGGATGTTGAAGGTTTTGAGCGCGAAGCTATATGGGGTTCATCTATAACAATAGCTCACTATGCTCCAAAGCTTATGGTATCACTTTACCACAGGAACGAGGATATATTCGAACTGCCTATTCTGATAAAGAAATTAAATCCATCATATAAGCTTTACATAAGACATCAGCTTTATATTCCAGCTTGGGAAACAAATCTTTACGCAACAGTATAAAAATAAAGGGGCTGTAAAAAAACAGCCCTCAAAAACAAACACGGTTACCTCTTCAAGTAAAATTTGAAGGGGTAACCGCTTTTTTCATGATAATTGTTGAAAACTACTCAAATTCCCCATAAACAGGGTATATTGATGCCCGCTGCGGCAGCTACCTCCTCATCAAGATAGGTCAGCTGCTCCAGCATGCAGAGTTCTGCGTCAGATAATTGTATCATCGCGAATCATTCTCCTTTATTAAGATTGTTTTGGTTTGGAAAGGTATTCCTCCAGCGTGTAATCTGTTCCGTCATCAAATACAGGAATCCATGGATGTGCCGAATCCGGATCATATTTCACATATTCCGCAAGGACATCTTCTTCATCAATCGTGAAAGAATAAAAACCGGTACTGTTCCCGTCTTTGTTTCGAAGCAACTCAGCGCCGCCTCTGTCCCATAGACTCTGATCCTCCGGGAATTCAGTCAGCACCTCAATCCTGTGACGCCCCGAAAGCTGATGCTCATTCAGGAATCTCACATAGTCAATGGTAAGGTCTTCGATGTTATTGATGCTGCACTGCTCTTCTGTAATAAAAATGCAATTGTCTGCGCCGTATTTCCAC
>NZ_JAGCFH010000145.1 GCF_017650195.1 Ruminococcus sp.
ATTTGATAGTCCGCATATAACACACAATAGCTTTGGGGGACATCCGTTGTCAGCTTCTATGCTGCGGCTTATTTCAATAAGATTGTTCGCTGCTTCATCAATTTGATTAGCGCCGAGCTTTATTTCAAAGGCGTACCACTCGCCGTCGGGAGCTTCAAGAACGGTGTCGATCTCTTTATCCTTATAATCCTGATAATGAAATACGTTCAGACCATTTGCCTCGGCATATATACGGAGATCACGTTCACAGAGTGCTTCAAACATGAAACCTGCTGTCTCAAGATCACCTATTAGCCTTTCGGCATTTGCACCGAGTAATGCGCAAGCAAGTGATGGATCTGCAAAGTGACGCTTTTCTGATTGTTTGAGCCTTACCGATGGGCGGATATTAGACGAAAATGGAGGAAGATTATCTGTTATAAAAAGTCTTTTGAAGATATCAAGATACTCAGTTACTGTGTCAATATTGATGTCGTCATCGTCGATTTCTTTAATATCTTTTTTCAAGGTTTTATTGGTAACAGTTGTACTTTCATTTCTTGCAAGAGAACGAAGCAACAGCCTAAGCTTTCTGCTGTCGCGTTTGACTTCGTCGAGTCTGAAAATATCATCTTCAACAACTGCGTCAATATACTGTGTCGGAAGAAGATGAGCCTGTGATTCAGGCGTATCAAGATTACCCGGCCAGCCTCCGCGAACAATCAGCTGCATAAGCTTTCTCAGGTCAACTTCTCCAGTCATACGCGGGGTAAATTTTCCGTCTATCATATCTTTCAGTGAAACAAAGCCTGTTGAGTCTTTCGATTCGTAAAGTGACATTGGTCTCATTCGGAGCCTTGCTATTCTGCCTGCACCGCTATGCATTATTCCTTTGTGATTAGGCGTTGCTGAGCCTGTTAGAATGAATTGTCCTTTTGATGAACGCTTATCAACTTCAAATCTTACTGCGTCCCATAACGGAGGAACCTCCTGCCATTCATCGATAAGTCTTGGAACTTCTCCCTCAAGTACGATACTTGGAGACATTTCCGCAAGCTTACGATTCTGAAAATTGTTAGCAGGATCACCTATCAGTATCTCGCTGTTGGAGTGGTAAGCCGAGCTACAAGTCTTTCCGCACCATTTTGCACCTTCTATACAAAGTGCTCCGAAAGCAGAAAGGTACTCTTCTATTTTTTGGTCGATCAGTCGCGGCATATATTTTTCGTTTTTCATTACAGCACCTCCGTTTGGTATTATTATATCACAACCCGTGAGATTTTACAAGTACAATCCGAAAGATTTTCAAAACTCAATCCGAGAGATTTATAAAATTCAATCCGACACATTTTGACAAAAATACTTTAACAAAGCTATATTATGATATTAAAACGGTCAAAGTATTCGATTAGACGAGCCTATTCTATGCAATAAAAGCTAAATGAATAATATTCATTATTATGCATAAGGGATAATGTGAAAAAGCGATGCTTGTACACTAAAAAATATGAGTAGCGTACAAATAGCGTACAAACTCATTTTTTAGAAAAAACTCGGAAACAACGTAGATACGTTGTTTCCGAGCCTTCACAGAAGTGACCCGTACGGGAATTGAAATGAGGTCTTGACTTTTTGTGAAATTTGGCAATGCCTAATAAATGCCTGTATTTCGCAGGATATTGCTAATTGACTTCTGCTGAAATCTGGTCATTTCGTGGCATTTTTAGTGATAATAAGTACCGAATAAAGACCAAGCTGCAAGGTTGTTTACCTTTAAATACTAAGGAATTTTTATCAGAAACTGGTTTTGTAGTGAAATAAGGGAATAATATAAATATCAGTGTTAATTTTTTTAACACTTGACAATTTTGCGATTATGAGGTATAATGGCAAAAAACAATTTGCGATTTCGTGGAAAAGTCGCTCAAAACAATTTGCGAATAGGCTTCTGGTCAAAAGACGAGGTGTAATAATGTTTAAACGTAAGATATATGATAAATTATTGGAATGGAAACGCGAATCCAATGGACGAACGGCACTTCTTATAGAGGGCGCAAGGCGAATAGGCAAGTCTACGGTAGCTGAAGAGTTTGGTAAAAACGAATATGAGAGCTATATGCTCATAGATTTTTCTATAGCTTCAAAGGCTACGATAGAGCTGTTTGAAGATGTGTCAGACCTCGACTACCTGTTTTTACAGTTGCAGTTGCAGTACAAAGTTGACCTGATTGAAAGAAAATCTCTGATAATATTTGATGAAGTCCAGCGTTGTCCGCTTGCACGTCAGGCTATAAAGCACCTCGTTAAAGACAATAGATATGATTATATCGAAACAGGCTCCCTTATATCTATAAAGAAGAATGTCAGCAATATCGTAATCCCAAGCGAGGAACGCAGAATAAATATGTATCCTATGGATTACGAGGAATTCCTGTGGGCTGTAGGCGATAATACAAGCTATCAGCTTATAAGGAAATTCTATGAAATGGGAAAGCCTCTCGGGCAGCAGATGAACCGTCAGATTTTACGTAACTTCAGATTGTATATGCTTGTCGGGGGTATGCCGCAGGCAGTAAACGAGTATATCACAACCAATAATTTTAAACTGGTGGATATGGTAAAACGGGATATACTCAATCTTTACAAAGACGATTTTATGAAGATTGATCCGACAGGACGTGCTTCAATGATGTTTGAGTCCATACCTGCACAGCTAAATAAAAATGCATCTCGGTATCAGGTCAGCAGCGTTTTAAGTGACAATACTCGTGCAAAAGACGTTCTTCAGCTTATTGCAGAAATGAAGGATTCACGAACAGTACTTGTTTCATATCATGCGAATGATCCTAATGTAGGTATGTCCTCAAACAAAGATCTGACAAAATTCAAGATGTTTATATGCGATACAGGCTTGTTTACGACATTAATGTTCAAAGACAGGGATTTTACCGAGAATGATATATATGAGAAACTGCTTAGTGATAAGCTGTCTGCTAATCTCGGCTATTTATATGAGAATATCGTGGCGCAGATACTGACAGCAAACGGCAACGAGCTGTTTTATCATACATTTATGAATGAAGAGTCACGTCATAATTATGAAATAGACTTCCTTCTTGCAAGGAAAAACAAGATATGTCCTATTGAGGTGAAATCATCAGGATATAAATCCCATGCATCAATGGACAGATTTTCTGAAAAGTATTCAAACAGGATATTATGGAAATATCTTGTATATACAAAGGATTATTACAAGGATAGGGATATTTTCTGCCTGCCTGTATATATGACACCGTTTTTATAAAAAACGCAAGTTATCGTTGATTTTTGCGCTCATAAAGAAAGTTTAATTCAAATTACGATTTTAAACCGATATAGCAAGCTGTAAGTAAAAAGACAGAATAAGAATTCTAAAGGCAGTTAAGAGGATAATCTCAAAACTGCCTTTAATTATTATATTTTTTTGTTCTTATGATGTGTTATACAAAGCAATAAAACATATTGACTTTGCTTTTCTTATACAATATACTAATAATGTATCAGCAATATAACATTATATAGAGAAGAAAGGAGGTATTATATGTGTAATTCTTTCACATCTACGCACATCTATGACAATGAATGCTTATCAAAAGAGCAATTCATAAAAAAATTCTGCGAGAAAATGGATGAAGATGGCTATGTAATCTGTGACAACAATGAAAGCGAGCTCTCATATATTTTAAAGTTTGCAGTTAATTGCAAATGGGTAACTATAGCTTCAGAAGCTTATG
>NZ_JAGCFH010000146.1 GCF_017650195.1 Ruminococcus sp.
AATGAGGTTGAATATACAAGTATAAGATCACTTATGATAAGACTTTATGTTTGTATGGACATCTATGTGGCAGCTCATACATTTGCACGAAAGATAGGCATAAGCAACGAGAAGTTCTTCGAACATTTCGGCACGGCTGACGATATAGGCTCCGACCTTATGACAGCTGACGATACTATGAAATTCCTTCACAAGATAATTCAGGACTGCATCAGATGGCGCATAGAATCGGCAAAAGAGAGTGGCAGGAGCATTGTGGCAAAGGCGAGAGACTATATTGATAAGAATTACATGAACGACGAGCTTTCACTGCTCGTTGTTGCGGAAGCTGTGGGACTCAGTCCGTCATACCTCAGCGCACAGTTCAAAAAAGAGTACGGACAAAATCTTTCGGAGTACATATCGGTTGCAAGGATAACCCATGCAAGGGAACTCCTGTGCTGCACCTCAAAGATGATTTACGAGGTGGCTTACGACGTTGGATTCCGCGATTATAGGTATTTCAGCCAGATCTTCAAAAAGTATACGGGGCAGACTCCAAGGCAGTTCCAGAACAGTGCCAATGTTTGTCCGTAAATTGTATACAGGTTTGTATAAGCCAAAAAAAATAAACATTTAGTGTAATATTTTCGGTATCAATGTAAGTACAAATTGATTATAATGTAAGTACAAGTTAACGGCAGGGACGTTAATATCGCAACAAATTCGGATGGAGGAATTTTGATTATGAAAATGAAAAAGTTTTTTGCAATGGCAGCAAGTTCACTTCTATGTGGAGCAATGTTCGTAAGCTGCGGAGGCACAGGCAGCTCGTCTAATTCAGGCAGCTCATCAAATTCTGAAAAAACAACAAAAGCTGATACTGCAAAGAACGACGGCGATTCATCAAAGCCATTTATCACGGTCGGCATTATCAATAACGACCCAAATGAGTCGGGCTATCGTACAGCTAACGACAGGGATCTTAAGGCAGCATTCACAAAGGAAAATGGATTCGACGCACGTTTCTCCTACAGCCTTAAAAATGAAGAGCAGATTAATGCGGCTCAGAAGTACATACAAGACGAGGTTGATTACCTCCTCCTTTCGGCAGCTGATACAGCAGGCTGGGATTCTGTTCTTAAGGACGCACAGGCAGCAGGCGTAAAGGTTATTCTTTTTGATCGTACTATCGACGCTGACGAGAGCCTCTATGCAGCTTCTATAGTTTCCGATATGGACAAGGAGGGGGAGAAGGCTGTTGAGTGGCTCAAGTCCCAGAATCTCAAATCTTACGATATCATTCATATTCAGGGAGTAATGGGCACTGCTGCTCAGAAGGGACGTTCAGGTGCACTTGAATCAACTGCCAAGGAGCTCGGATGGAACATCGTTACACAGCAGACAGCTGAATGGAACGCTGAGAAAGCACAGCAGATTGTTCAGTCTGTTATAGATTCAAACAAGGAGTTTAATGTTATCTACGCTGAAAATGACGATATGGCAAAGGGCGCAGTTATTGCACTTGACAAAGCAAATATCTCGCACGGCGTTGACAAGGATGTGGTCGTAATAGGCTTCGACTGCAACAAATGGGCGCTTGAGGAGCTCAAGAAGGGCAACTGGAACTACGACGGACAGTGCAACCCTTTCCAGTCTTCTTATATACTTGACATCATTGATAAGCTCGAAAAAGGTGAGACCCTCTCTCAGAAGACTATTATCATGGATGAAAAGGGCTTTGATGCAAAAACTATTACCGACGAGGACGTAAATCAGTACGGTATATAATAGAGTGTTTACAGGACACTGAATAATATAATTAAGTGCGGTGACGCATTCATGAATGCTCTATGTCACCGCACTAATTTTGGAAGCTTGTCCGTATCGGATATTTGCGGATAAGTATGAAACTCACTTAGGAGGAAAAGCAATGCAGGAAAAATCATTGCTGGAGATGCGTGGGATATATAAATCGTTTCCTGGAGTAAAAGCTCTGAGAAATGTGGATTTCACGCTTCGCGAGGGTGAGATACATGCGCTTATGGGCGAAAACGGCGCAGGTAAATCCACTCTTATAAAGGTGCTGACGGGCGTATATGTAAAGGATGACGGAGACATCTTCATAAAGGGGCACAATGGCCCCGTGCAAATACACTCTCCGCAGGAAGCGCAGAATGCAGGAATTAGCACCGTATATCAGGAGATATCTCTCTGTCCTAATCTTTCAGTTGCTGAGAATATATTCCTCGGCAGAGGAAAGAGTAGACTTGTCAGCTGGAGAAATATGAACAAGAAAGCCGGCGAGCTTCTAGATTCGCTGGAGATAGCAGTAAAGCCGACACAGCAACTTGCAAGCTGCTCCATTGCCGTGCAGCAGATGGTAGCTATAGCAAGAGCCGTGGATATGGAGTGCAGTGTGCTCATACTCGACGAGCCCACGTCCTCACTGGACGAATCAGAAGTGGCAAAGCTCTTCAAGCTCATGAAGCAGCTTAGGGAAAGGGGAGTAGGTATAATATTCGTTACCCACTTCCTCGATCAGGTGTATGAGATCTGCGACAGGATAACGGTACTGCGCGACGGACAACTTGTTGGAGAGTATGAGATTGAAAAACTCCCCCGCGTTCAGCTCGTTTCGAAAATGTTGGGTAAGGAACTGGACGATATGGCGGATATCAAGAACGATGTGCCTGCCTTCACCGACAAGAAGAAAGAATACATATATGAAGCGGAAGGCCTATGTAGCTCTGAGGGCATAAAGCCTTTCAATTTCTATATACGTAAGGGAGAGGTTAATGGCTTCACTGGACTTCTCGGCTCGGGCAGAAGTGAGTGCGTAAGAGCAATATTCGGAGCTGATAAGGTTACCGGCGGTAGAATAAAGGTCAAAGGAAAGGAAGTAAGGATAAACAAGCCGATGGATGCAATGAAGAACGGTATTGCCTATCTTCCTGAAGACAGAAAGCGCGATGGTATCGTAGGAGATCTTTCGGTAAAAGACAATATCATTCTTGCATTACAGGTTAAAAAGGGCTTCTTCAAGCCCTTCTCAAAGGCGGAAGCAGTTAAATTTGCTGAGGAGTACATAAAGCTGCTCGATATAAAAACTGCTTCGGTTAATACTCCCATAAAGTCCCTTTCCGGTGGAAATCAGCAGAAGGTCATTCTCGGACGCTGGCTGCTTACGAATCCGGAATACCTCATTCTTGACGAGCCTACCCGCGGTATAGACGTAGGTACGAAGGTGGATATACAGAAGCTGGTGCTCAAGCTTGCTTCCGAAGGCATGAGCATAACTTTCATCTCATCGGAGACCGACGAGATGCTGAGGACCTGTTCAAGGTTGCTTGTTATGCGCGACAGAAAGCTCGTCGGCGAACTCACAGGCGATCAGCTTAATCAGAATACTATAATGAATACTATCGCAGGAGGTGACCGGGAATGACAGCAAAGACAAAAAAAGCAGGAAAAAGCACGCTTTTGTCGGCACTGATAGGAAATCAGGTATTTATCCCGATCGCAGCGCTCCTGATACTTGCAATATTCAATTTTATCGTTGATCCGTCATTCTTCAAGATAACTTTAGGGCATAACAGTGATGGAGATCCAGTACTTTCTGGAAACCTGATAACTATAATCGACTACGGCTCGGAGCTTGCGATACTTGCTATCGGAATGACTCTGGTAACTGCCGCTTCTCGAGGACAGGATATCAGTGTGGGCGCTGCAATAGCCATAAGCGGAAGCGTAGTGCTTAGGGTACTGTGCGGAACAAATTCCCGTCCTGAAACACTGCAAGCTCCCATAATAGTTGCCTTCCTTGTAAGCTGCCTTGTGGCAATGGCATGCGGAGCCTTCAACGGCGCGCTGGTCTCTATATTCAAGATACAGCCTATGGTCGCAACGCTGATACTCTTTACGGCAGGCCGTTCTATAGCTGCATGGATAAACAATAACGAGCTTCCGGTAGTGAGCGACAGGACGTTTACCTTCTTCGGCGGATACATACCGGGAATACCGATTCCTACTCCGTTTTTCATTGCGGTGCTGTGTTTCATTGCAACATGGCTTGCTCTGAAATTCACCAACCTAGGGCTTTATGTTCAGTCTGTCGGAATAAATGAAAAAACCTCGCGTCTAAACGGTCTGAATCCTGCACTTATAAAGTTCATGACTTATGTGATACTCGGATTATGTGTAGCTGTGGCAGGTTTCATAAAGGTTAGCAGACTTTCTACCATAAACTATTCCGTAGTTGCAAAGGATATAGAAATGGACGCTATCCTCGCGGTAGCGCTTGGTGGAAATTCGCTCAGCGGCGGTAAATTCAACATATCCGCGTCGATACTCGGAGCTTATGTTATACAGTTCCTTACCACAACGCTTTACAAATTTCAGGTGCAGTCGGACGCTCTTCCTGCTTACAAGGCAGTAGTAGTAATAGTACTTGTTGTACTGAGCGCACCGATAGTAAGAGAAAAGATAGCAGCTGTTTTCAAGAAGCTGCATGCTCCTGCCAAGGCAGAAAGCAAGGGCTGATAACGCGGACGTGGAATGGAGGAATAATATATGCCGCAGAAGGATATGACTTCCGGAAAAAAACGCCGGAGTCTTATAGG
>NZ_JAGCFH010000147.1 GCF_017650195.1 Ruminococcus sp.
TAAAATGAAAGTTTTTTAGAATTAAAAACATACTGTTTTGGATATTACCTTTTTTGTGAATGAGGCAAATCAGGCATTTGCGTGATCGCACCGAGCATTTTCCTTTTGTATTCAAGAGCCGTCATTTTCTTCCTGTTCCGGAAAAGTTTCATAAAATAGGATGGCTCAGAATATCCGCACCTCTCTGCTATCTCACTCACAGGCAGGTTCGTATTCACGAGCAGTCTTTCCGCAAGAGCCAATCTTGCTGAAATTACATCGTTATTAAAGCTTACATCAATGAATTTTCTATATATATGCTGAAAATATGACTGACTTATTCCCAGTCTCCCAGACTCAGCCGCCGCATTCCAATCGAACTGCGGATCTTCGTAGATATTATCGTGCAGCTCCCTTATCTTGGCAAGAAATACATTTCCGGCAAAGCCTTTAGAACTTCTGCTGGCTTCAAGCTTTTCCTCCAGAAGCCTTATGAACCTATCTGCGCTTACCGGTTCCTCCGTCACAGCCGTAAAATGTGAGATAGAGGAAGAAAGAGCTACGCCTTGCTGCTTTTCTATCATTTTTATATTGGATTTGAGAGTATTTATAAATAGCTGCTCTGGGAATTCTGAACCGTCGCATTTGCCTATTATCAGAAATTCGTCCCTGCTTATCCGTGCCGCAGTCTCTCCTCTTATGCATGAAAGATTCACCGCCTGCGCAAATGAAACATAAATGCGCTTTATGTATTCTTCTCCTTCCTCCTGTTTTTTCTCTTCGGTATCATCAATATTATACAGCACCCCAAAACAACTGCTATCCCTGCACAGTTCATCAATACGGGAAATTATACCCTTCTGACTGAAAAGTCCAGTAAGTATATCACGCTCTGAAAGTCTCTGTATTTTATTGTTGAGGTACCTTTCATAAGCAAGCATTCTTACTCTTTCGATGCTGTCTGCTGCTATCTGACAGAACTCGCCGTAGTACTGTTCAAAGACTATCTCCTCCGCGCTGTACCGCCTGACACAGTAGCCAAAACTGTTATCAAGGTAATGAAGAGGCGTGCAAAAATATGTTCTCGGACTATCAATTATAAGTTCTTCTGGAATAATATACTCAAGCTGAAAATCCCTTGGAGTAAGATCTCCTCTGTAGTTTACATGAGTAACTACGCACCTCATATCACAAGTATAGCCGCTCTTCGTTATTTCTTCTGCGGAGCCGTTTTCATTAATCGTGTCTCTGCAAAGGCATATAAAAAAATCTCCGCTAGCGTCAAGAAGATACATATTTCTTAGCATAGCCTCAGCAAAGCCACGAAGATCCTTTACACTGCTCATCGCCGAGGAATAATCGCTGTGCATGAATATATTTGTGCGCATTGAGTTATCAAGCATTTTCTGGCTTATATCGGCACTCTGTGAATTTCTTTCTCTACATCCGCAGCTAGCTCCAGTCCTGAGAACAGAACGCGTCTCAACAGTACCAGTACATTTTTTGCCGCTTATGAGTTCATGGAGCCTGCAAACCGCTCTTACTGTATTCTCAAGATAAGCGCCACTGTAAGTCGTTAAAGAAGGCTGATAATAATTTACGTCAGGATTTCCGTCATACCCTCCAACCGATATCTCCTCCGGGACAAGAATACCGCTTTTCATAAGGGAAAGACATAATTGCAGAGCCATGTAATCACTACCGCACAATATCGCCTGAGGCTTACTGAGCTCCCCTGAAACTATCCTTTCCGCAAAATGCTTAGCCTCTCCTATCCAAAAATCACCGTAAAAGATATTATCTTCACTCACAGCCAGCCCGTTTACAGAGAAAGCGTCTTTGTAGCCATTTATTCGCTCCTCGGAGTGTATCTCGTCCCTTGGTCCGCTTAGGCAGTATATATCTGTAAAACCGTGTTCCTTTATGAAATGCTCTGTGAGCTTTCTAAAACCGTCCCTGTCGTTTTGTAGACAGCTTTCAAAGTATTCGCTCTTATAGTCAAGAGAAATGACAGGTACGCCCTTCCGATAGAGCATCTCCTCTATCTTTATGGCGAGAGAATGGCTATAAAACGAACCAAGGTCTACAACAGCGCCGTCAAAGCTCAGACAGTCTATGAGAGAGTATATATTTTCATCACCTTTCAGATACTCGCTGGACTTATCATAATTGACAAAATGAGTAAGTACGATAAGGTCATATCCCAGCTCTGCTGTTTGAGCTGACATAGCCTTTATCATGCTCGTCTGGTAAAGAGTGTCTGTATTGGCTGTTATCAGCGCTATCCTTCTACGCATACTGCACCTCCATGAGAAATATTACGCTTATGCAGCCACTGCTAAAGCCGCACAAAGTATAATTTACAATATTATACTATATATTCCTTTCAAAATCAACTATAAAAAGCTGAAAAGTATATTTTTCAAATCGAATACAGCATTGAATTTTACACACATATCAATTATAATAATTATGATGAAGCTATTTATTAGCTTATATAAAGACATTTAATAATACTATTGAAAGGGAGTTATACTATGAAGTCATTTTTCAAAAAAAGCTTTTCAGCTTTTATCGCCGCTGTAACGCTTGCGTCCTCATCAGTGACGGGAAGAACACTGTTCAGCACATCAGCTGCAAGTATACAATTTAACAGTCCGTCTACACTGTCCTCTTCTGCCGCTCTTATTGAGAGCAGGAACGTACAAGCCGGAAGCTACACTATCCCTGATCTGAACATCCCCTCAAAATCTGTTCCCGATACAGAGAGTATCAACTTTGTAAAGGATATGCGTCTCGGCTGGAACCTTGGTAACACCCTAGACGCTATAGACGATACAGGTTGGGTAGGAAGTGAGATGGGCATCGAAACCTGCTGGAACGGTGGCTACAAGACCTCAAAAGAAATGATAGACACTGTAAAAGCTGCCGGCTTCAGAACAGTAAGAATACCCGTATCCTGGCACAATCACGTTGACGGCAACTACAACATAACAAAACAGTGGATGGATAGAGTTCAGGAGGTCGTTGATTACGCTATAGATGACGGTATGTACGTTATACTCAACGTTCATCACGATAACGATGAGAAGTATATGTATCCCGATTCTAAGCACTATGAGCAGTCCAAGAAGTACATGACTACTGTATGGACACAGATCGCTGACAGATTCAAGGATTATGACAATAAGCTCATATTTGAGACCATGAACGAACCACGTCTCGTTAATCATCAGTATGAATGGTGGATCAATCCCTCCAACAGTGATTGTATTGACGCTATAAAGACCATAAACAAGCTCAATCAGGACATACTCAATACTATACGTTCATCAGGCGGTAATAACGGAACAAGATATGTTGCAATCCCCGGCTATGACTGCTCTGTTGATGGAGCTACGAACGAAAACTTCCAGCTTCCAACAGACAAGGTTCAGAATAGACTTATCGTTGCCGTACACGCATATCTCCCCTATGGCTTTGCACTTGCAGAGCAAAGTGATTCCCAAAGCGTTGACTACTTTAATATTAATACAGATACAGGCGAGATAAATCAAGCTATAGATAAGGTGTACGACAAGTACGTGTCAAAGGGCATACCTGTTTATATAGGTGAATACGGAGCCCGTGACAAAGGAGGCAATGTTCAGCCTAGAATAGACTGCGCTGCATACTTCACAGCTTACGCCTCATCTAGAGGTATCACCTGCTGCTGGTGGGACGATATCAGCTTCATGCTACTCGACAGATCAAACTGTACATGGAAGCAGTCCGAGATCGTTGCTGCTATAAACAAGTACGCAAGAGGCAGTGCTGAATCCACTATAGTTACTACAGTTTCAAAGCCTGTGACCACAACGACTACTACAACTACCTCTACTATATCCGACAGCAGCAAGGTCTACGGCAAGAAAGGCTCAGACGGGACAGTCGATTTTGGTTCTCCTATCGGGGATATAGCATTTGTCGAGATCAAGACCGGAAGCAATACCGGCTTCATGAATGGTTGCCTTGGCTTCTCTCCCTCACTTGATGGCAAAAGCTATTGGGTGGCTTATGTATGGGAAACCAAGAAATCCGATACTATCACAATAGACATAAACTCCCCCAAGCAAATAATGGACGTATCAACAACTGAAGCCACAGCAGTTACTGACGAGGATACTATTGCCAAGCTCGTGTCAAACATCAAAAAACAGAAAACTGCCTTCCTTCAGGCATGGTATGCCTCAGACACCTCTGGAAAGCAGATAGATCCAGCTGAATCAGCTGCCGAAAGCTTAGAAGCATTTATAATAGTATCAGGAAACGATACAGTAACAACTACCACAACGACATCCACATCCTCAAGCACTACTACAACTTCAACCACATCGTCAACCACTGAAACAACCACTATTACATCTTCTACAACCTCTATGACAACATCTACAGAAACTTCAACTACGTCAGACGAAGAAGAACAGATAAGCTACGGTGACTCCAACTGCGACGGTCAAATCGATATTGCAGACGCCGTGCTTATAATGCAGTCTCTTGCAAATCCTTCACGCTACGGAATAAACGGAGACAACGAAAAGCATATAACAGACATAGGTCTGAAAAACGCAGACTGCTATAACGTTGGAGACGGTGTGACTAACAATGACGCCGTTGAAATACAGAAATTCTGTCTGCACCTTATTGACAAGTTCCCCACAAAACAAGTTTGAATATCCCTCTCAAAGGGGCTGTAAAAAAACAGCCCTCAAAAACAACACAGTTGCCTCTTCAAGAAAAATTTGAAGTGGCAACTGTGTTTTTCATGTTAATTGTTGAAAACTTCTCAAATTCCCCATAAACAGGGTATAACGAACAAGCACGAAGGAAAAATGCTTTTTTCGCGCTGGTAAAGATATATTTTATTGATAGTTCAGGCGGCTTTTAAAGCTGCCTGTTTCTTTAAATGATACTTATGAAGGTTGAAACCACAGCAAATAAGACCAAATTCCAGCATAACACTATCAAATCCTCTTCTTCTGAGGCGTTTGTAGTTACGATTCCATTTGA
>NZ_JAGCFH010000013.1 GCF_017650195.1 Ruminococcus sp.
AACTTAGGATTGGTATATGTCTGGAAGGACTCACCTGGTGTGTCGGAGAAGCATGAAAGGTTGATACAGTCGTTCCAGTCAGCTCTCATAGCAAGCGGGAGACCGTGAGGTCCGAGATTGTTTACTATATGATAGAAGGAAACATTGAGGTGATCCAGCATTGTGTGCTTGCCGTTCGGGTCATCGTCGAAGGGAACGTTTGCATCAAGTATGCCCCAGTCGCCTGTCTCCTTGATATATGCTGCAACGGAAAGTATCATCCACAGCGGATCGTCTGAGAAGTCACCGCCGATATCAGCGTTGCCCTTCTTTGTAAGAGGCTGGTACTGGTGGTAGCAGCCACCGTCTGAAAGCTGTGTGGAGGCAATGTCGATAAGTCTCTCTCTTGCACGCTCCGGTATCTGGTGTACGAAGCCGAGGATATCCTGATTGGAGTCACGGAAGCCCATACCTCTGCCGATACCACTCTCAAAGTATGAAGCGGAACGTGAAAGGTTGAAAGTTACCATGCACTGGTACTGATTCCAGATATTTACCATGCGGTTTACCTTGTCATCAGGTGTATTTACATTGAATATAGAAAGGAGATCTTCCCATGTGCTGCGGAGCTCTGCAAGACCTGCTGCAACTTTCTCAGGTGTGTTGTACTTCTCAATCATTGCATAAGCCTTCTCCTTGTTGAGTACCCATGTCTCTCTTGTAAGGAGGTTTGCAGGCTTCTTGTCAGCAAACTTCTTGTCCTGAGGATTCTCTGCGTAACCGAGGATATAGATAAGTGTCTTTGACTCGCCGGGGGCGAGGGTTACTTTCTTGTAGTGTGAAGCTACAGGCGACCAGCCGTCTGCAAAGGAGTTGGAGGGCTTATCTGCCTTGACTGTTGCAGGATTGTCCCAGCCGTTGTAAATGCTTCCGAGGAATGAATCGCGGTCTGTATCGTAGCCGTCGATATCATCGTTTACTGTATAGAAGGCGTAGTGATTACGTCTGTCTCTGTACTCTGTTACGTGATAGATAGTTGAGCCTTCGATCTCAACACGACCTGTGGAGAAGTTTCTCTGGAAGTTGGTGCAGTCGTCCTGAGCGTCCCATAGACACCATTCAGCGATAGAGAAGATAGAGAAGCTCTTAGCTTCCTTGCTCTCGTTTGTGAGAACTACCTGCTGTACCTCTCCGTCGTAGTTCTGGGGAACGAAGAATGTTACCTCAGCCTTGAGACCGTTCTTCTTTCCTGTGATGACTGTGTAGCCCATACCGTGACGGCACTCGTAAGAATCGAGCTCTGTCTTTACAGGCGACCAGCCGGGGTTCCAGATGGTACCATTGTCGTTGATATAGAAATAACGTCCGCCCATATCTATAGGCACGTTGTTGTAGCGGTAACGAGTGATGCGTCTGAGGCGTGCGTCCTTATAGAAGCAGTATCCGCCTGCTGTATTAGAGATAAGTGAGAAAAATCCCTGATTTCCGAGGTAGTTTATCCACGGATAGGGAGTCTTTGGGGAATTGATAACATATTCCTTTTTAGAGTCGTCAAAAAATCCGAACTTCATAATTCTACTCCTTTATTTTTGGTGACAAAAGCGGTTTAAAAAATCGCATTTACATTATTATACCATATTTTTATATATAATACAATAGATTATGCAAAAATTGCTATGTATTTTTTTCAAGTCTTTTTTTGTGCATTTTGTTTGAAATTCAGCCATTTGTCATAAAAGTTCCTCAAGAGCCCTGTGGAACACCGGCAATGACGGGAGTGAATAAAAATACAGCCTGCGCATCAAGCACAGGCTGTATGCTGTCAGTCGACAGCGACCCACTTATGTGTTGTACTTTCGTTGCCATTTTCTGTTACTGCAACGGGACGTTTCTCGTAAAGCAGTTTGCCGTCGGCGTCAAAAGCCTTTCCGTAATTCCAGTCGTTTTTACTGGGTATATCTGCTTCGCTGTTGTATGCGACAGCTCCGAAGCCATTACCGTCCAGTTCCAAAGTCCTTGGTTCTCCGTTTACGGTGTATTCTATGCTCCTGATACGTTTGTCAATGGCATAGATTCCGGAAGCACCGAAAATTCCGTTGTCATTAACGGAAAAGCTGTGTCCTTCTGAGGCTATGGGAGCGCCTGCCTCAAAGGGGCAGGGGTCGGTGGAATAGCCGCTTCCTACCCACATACCAATACGAGGCAGGTCGTGACGGTCTGCATCGAAGGAATAGAATATCCTATACCCGAGGTCTGGCTGCTCTATGATCATAAAGCCTACAGCGTATTTTCCGTCGCTGCTTTTTACATCGCCGAGATAGGTGTATTCTGCCTTAGGCGCATTCCGCATCTCTTCTTTCGTTGCGTAAAGGTCTGAGTGTATCTCCTTTACGCAGAGCCTTCCGAGACCGCGAAGAGTAAAGCGTGCTCCGTCAATATAGTTTCCTATTATGAGTATCGCAAACAGGGCTGCGATAGTGCAGAGTACCACTCTGAGAAGTATCCAGCGTGAGTGCTTTCTCAGGCGCTTTGCCGTTTTTTTGTACTGCTCTGTTTCAGCAGTGATCTCAAGTTCTTTATCAATATCAACTTTCTTTTGCATCATGTCCCACTCCTTTGCACAGTCGGAGCATTCTGCTATATGCTCCGAAACTGCTTCCTTGCTTTTTTCGGAGGCGATGCCGTCAATGCACAGCGGCATGAGGTCTCTTATGACATCGTGTTCATATTTCATAGCCATACCTCTCTTTCAGTGTTTTCCGCAGCTTTGCAAGCGTGCGGTTGAATATGACTGCCGCGGTCCCCGGACGTATCTCTAAAAGCTGCGATATCTCGGCGTAGCTTATCTCAGAGTAGAGCCGGTACTGCATTACTGATCTTGCAGGCTCCTCCAGCTCTTCTATCAGGGAGCGTATACATTTGAGCATTTCGCGGTCTTCTGCCGCTTCCGTAGGTGAGGGAGAAACAGCTGGAGCCTGTAGGGTATTCCTTTGTCTTATCTCCCTGCGCACATATTTCGAGTATGTATTCTTTGCGATCCGGAACAGCCACGTCCGCATGGCACATTCGCCGCGGAATCTGCTGAGAGAGAGAAATGCCTGATAGAATGTTTCCTGAGTAAGCTCCTCGGCTGTCGGTGCGTCGTAAGCAGTCAGACGCAGCAGAAAGCGGCTTACGTCCGGCTGGTACTTCCGGAATATCTCTTCAAATACATCCACAGGCTTCACCTCCGTTTTTATTATGGAGAAATAAAATTTTGTGCGGTAGGGGGCGATTACGCAAACGTCCGCCTCCCTTCGACCGACAAAAAGTTATATTCCCTTATTCTGTGCTGACCGGTCAGTCTGTATATTAGTACCTTTTTTTAGTAAAATATTACAGCTGTCGAAAAAAATTTTTTCGGGCTACTGCAAAACTATAAAAATTATAACAGAAAAAAGAGGGACTGTAAAGCTCTGAGGAGACTGTTTGTATATGCAATTTATTTAAATAATGGTGTTAAAATTACAAATCATTGTACAAATGCAGTAAAGCAATTTGTGCAATTTTGTCAAAAAAGTATATTGATTAAATCCCTCTTTATTGGTATAATTAAGTATATAACGCATTTCCTATTGAAAAAACGGGTTCTGCGCATAAATTGTCCGATCCTCCTGACGCTCCTCAGAGCGCTGATCGGTATGGCAGGTGAGAAAAATGTATGATTATCTTATCGTGGGCGCAGGGCTTTTCGGAGCAGTCTGCGCAAGAGAACTGACCGACGCTGGAAAAAGGGTGCTCGTTGTCGAGAAACGTCAACATACAGGCGGCAATGTCTATACTGAGAGGACAGAGGGAATAAACGTGCATAAGTACGGCGCTCATATCTTCCATACCAACGACAGGAAGGTGTGGGAGTATGTGAACCGCTTCGCCGATTTCAACAGATATACCAACAGCCCTGTTGCTAACTATAAGGGCGAGCTTTATTCTTTGCCGTTCAATATGTATACCTTCAATAAGATGTGGGGAGTAGTTACTCCGGAGGAGGCAGAAAAGAAAATCGCGGAGCAGCGCGGAGAGATAACCGCGGAACCGGAAAACCTTGAGGAGCAGGCAATAAGCCTCGTTGGCAGGGACGTTTACGAAAAGCTGGTAAAGGGCTATACCGAAAAGCAGTGGGGAAGAGACTGCAGGGAACTCCCTGCGTTTATAATAAAGAGACTGCCTGTAAGGCTGACCTTCGATAATAACTACTTCAACGCTCTTTATCAGGGCATACCCACAGGTGGCTACACAAAAATGGTGGAGGCTATGCTTAGTGGTATAGAGGTACGCCTTAGTACGGATTATCTGGCGGAAAAAGCGGAGCTTGACAGGCTGGCGGAAAAGATAATATACACAGGAGCCATAGACGCTTACTTCGGCTTTTCGCTTGGTAAGCTGGAATATCGTACCGTCAGGTTTGAGACGGAACTGCTGGATATCCCTAACTATCAGGGCAATGCCGTTGTTAACTATACTGACAGGGAAACGCCTTATACACGTATAATCGAGCATAAATGGTTCGAGTTCGGAAAAGACGAGAACGGGAAGGAACTACCGAAAACGGTTATCTCAAGGGAGTACAGTAAGGAGTTTGATGAGGGCGATGAGCCATTTTATCCCATAAACGACGAGAGGAACGGAGCTCTGTACGAAAGGTACAGGCAGCTTTCGGAAAAAGAGAAGAATGTCATCTTCGGAGGAAGGCTCGGAGAGTATAAATACTACGATATGGACAAGGTGATAAGCGCAGCGCTTGAATGCGCGGACAGGGAGCTGAGCTGATGGATATAAAAATAATAGTTGCCGCACACAAGCCCTACCGTATGCCGGAGGATGAGATGTACCTGCCGGTACACGTTGGCGCGGAGGGTAAGGAGAGTATTGGCTTCCAGCCTGATAACGATGGTGAGAATATAAGCTCAAAAAACCCGAATTACTGCGAGCTGACCGGTATGTACTGGGCGTGGAAGAACCTTAAGGCGGATTATGTGGGGCTTGCTCACTACCGCCGTCATTTCACTGCCGGAAGCCGCTGTCGTGACAAGTGGGCAAGGATAATTACTAAAAAAGAGCTTGAAAAAAAGCTTTCGCAGCACGACGTTCTACTGCCGAAGCCTCGGAACTACCTGATAGAATCTACCTATTCCCATTACGCTCATGCTCACCATGCTGTCGATCTCGATACAGCGCGTGAGATAATTGAGGAAATGTATCCGGAGTATATTCCTGCCTTTGACAGTGCGATGAAGCTGACAGTGGGGCACAGGTTCAATATGTTCATTATGAAGAGGGAGTACTTCGAACGCTGGTGTGAATGGATATTCAGTGTGCTATTTGAGCTGGAAAATCGTCTTGACATAAGCTCCTACAGCAGGAATGACGCACGTGTTTTCGGCTTCGTTGCAGAGCGTCTGATAGATGTATGGCTGATGACGAATAAGGTGAAATACTGTGATATGCCTTATGTTTTCATGGAGAAGCAGAACTGGCTTGTCAAGGGCTGGAATTTCCTGAAAAGGAAGCTGAAAAAATGAAGAAGTATTATAAATTCGGATACAGCCGCTTCGGTCCTTTCCTTTACGGCTTCGTGAGGTGGCTGAAAAACGAGCTGGTGAAAAAGGGCTATGACAAGGTCTTTTTCTTTTCCCGTGACGGATATATGATGAAAAAGGCTTTCGAGCTCATAAACGATACGGGCATACAGGCGGAGTATGCGTATTTTTCACGGAAAAGCCTTAGGGCGCCCCTGCTGCACAGCTGCACAGATTTTGAAGATTCACTGAAATATCTTTCATGGGAAAGGTATATCAGCTTTGGTAAGCTCCTTGAGTATTATGGCTTTGACAAGGCTGAGAGCTCGGATATAGCTGCCCGCGGCGGCTTTGAGCTTGGTGACTGCATCGCCTTTGACAGTATAATGAGCAATGCTGCGGCAAGGCGCATATACGAGGAAAACAGGGATACTATAATCAGCCGTTCGCTGGAGCAGGACAGGCTGCTCACAGAGTATACCGAGCAGCTCGGTATGCGGGGACGATTTGCGATAGTGGATATTGGCTGGCACGGGAATATGCAGTACTATCTGGAGCAGTTCGCTTTAACCCATGGGCTCGGCGTACAGTTCGAGGGGTTCTATATAGGCATAGATCCGGTGAAGAAGCTCGGTACTACTGTAAACGGATATCTTTTCGACAGCTCGGATATGCGCAACCGCAAAAGACTTCTGTGCTTTTTCGGCGGCTACGAAAAGCTACTGCAAAGCTTTGAGGGCTCAGCGTCCGGCTACGCAGGGGCGGAGGACGGCAGGATAGTGCCGGTGCTCATGCCCTACGAATACGAGGGTGACCAGTGGATACAAAAGGCTGTGAAAAGCTGGCAGTACGGTGCGCTGAGATTTGTGAAAAAAGCCTGCGAAACCGGTCTTGCAGACTCAGACAGACAGCTGACAGAACCGCTGATACGCTTCGGAATGAAGCCTACAGTCAGGGATACGGAGCTGTTTTCATTCTTTTATATCACAGACGGAACAAAGGTGTATTTTACAGCGCAGAAGCCGCTCTTCCGGTACACGCCGAAGGAGTTTCTGCACGCGCTCTCGGACAGTTCGTGGAAGACTGGCTTTATGAGGTCGGCATTCAGACTGCCGCTGCCATATTATCAGATATACAGGCTGCTTAGAAAATAACGGAGGTGAACTGAAATGGGGAAGGCTAAGAAGGCTGTAAAGTCTTTTCTTGATGAAAAGACAGGAAGCCGTGTTCCGTGTTTTGCAAAGCTGCCTGAGTCGGCAAAATATATTTCCTTTGACATTTTTGACACGCTGGTCGTAAGGGACGTTGCCAAGCCGACAGATGTTTTCGGACTTATGGAAAAGAAGCTTGGATTTCCTGATTTCAGCAGAAAGCGTATAGAAGCAGAGCATAGAGCAAGGCAGAAAAAGAACGGTGGAGAGGTCGATATCAGGGAGATATACCAGTGCTTTGAGGGTATCTCCGAAAGTGAGACAGAGAAGTATTGTATGCAGGAACTTTCGGAAGAGTTGTCTGTCTGCCGTCCTAATCCAGCGCTTATGGGCTTTTACAGAAAATGCCTTAGGAATAAAAAAGTAGTGCTTGTCAGTGATATGTACCTGCCTGCCAAAATGATGTGCAGGATACTGGAAAAATGTGGTATAAAAGGCTATGAAAAACTCTATGTTTCCTGTGAGGCCGGAGTTTCTAAGCATAATGGCGGACTGTATCGGTTTGTACTGAAAGATCTTGGTTTACGGGCAGATGAGCTGATACATATCGGAAACGATGTTATGTCTGATTATATATGCGCAGGAAGGCTAGGCATCCGCGCTTTAAAAACAAGGACAGGTACCGAGAATATGTATCTCGGGGATATTCCCGAAAAGCAGAGCAGGAAGAGCGAGGGCTTTTCGGATATCTACCGTTTGATAAATACGTCAACCAATTCTACAAAAAGATTTCGTGATTTCTATTACAGATTCGGTTACGAAAACTTTGGGATACTCCTCTGGGGCTTTACAAAATGGCTTATGGAGGAGCTCAGAGCCGGCGGCACCGAGCAGGCGGTATTCCTTGCAAGAGACGGTCATATCCTGAAGCAGGCATACGACCTTATGGGGTATTCCTCCGAGATACCGTCCCGCTATATGGAAATGTCGCGTCGGAGCATAAGGACGGCTTCGTCCTTTTCAAAGCCTCAGACATACGAAAAAGCTCTCAGTCTTATGCTTCTGCCGAGTAGGATATCAGTTCGTCAGATGTTTGACAACTGGGGGCTCAAAGCTGATGATTTTCTACCTCAGCTCAGGGAAACAGGAATAGATATAAATGAAGTCTTCTGGAGCAAACTGGTAAAGCAGGAGTCGAGAGTAAGAAAGCTCTACGGACTTGTAAGTAAGGATATCATAAACAATGCCTCTGCTGAAAAACAGACCATGCTTGAATATATCAGCGGATTTGATCTCAACAGGAAAACAGCCATTGTGGATATAGGCTACGGTGCAAATATCCAAAAAGAGCTTATCAAGGCACTGTGTGCTTATGAAATGAGTCCGGATATAACAGGATACTATCTTTGCCTTGATGAAAGAACTGCAGATAATATTGACGGTATCTCTTTGAAAGCAAAGGGATATATATGGGATAATTACAACTGTAGAGAAACTGTCTATGAGGAGCAGTCTTTCGTGGGACTGTTTGAGGCGTTTTTCCTCGAACAGAATGGCTCTGTAAAAAAATATGTTAAAGACGGAGATAAGGTTATTGCTGAAAGGTATGAATACGAATACCTTTCTGATGGCGGTGAAGTCGATGAGATAAGCTGCGTTCGTGAGATACAGGAGGGAGCACTTGATTTTATCCGTCAGATAAAGCAGAGTAGGTTTGCTGACATCGAGCCAAGCAGTAAAGATGCTTTCTTTCTGATGCGGTACTGCATGATGAGACCTTCCAGAAGCATACTTGAGCATTTCTATAATTTCAGGTTTTTCAACGGAGGAGAATCCTCTTTCCTTGCCAAGCCCGAACGCGGCCTTTGGGGTTATATGTTGCATCCGCGGCAGTTGAAACGTGATTTTTATGCTTCTGCGTGGAAGATAGGCTTTTTTAAGTATCTGCTGAAACTGGATATGTCCTACGAGACACTGTGGAGAATATTGAAGATATTTTTTCCTTCGGAAAAAATATGATATCAAAGTGAGGAATAACCATGAATATTCTTTTTATTACCGATCCGACGCCTTTGGGCGGTGCGACTAATGCGCTGATAATGCTTACTAAGCAGCTAAAAGCCAAAGGCTGCAATATAACAGTGTGCGTCAGCGGTACTCCAGAGCTGAAAGCACGTCTTGAAGACTGTGGTATAAAAGCTGTAGATACCGGACATATCCCTGCAATGATAAATCGTCCGCGGAGTGCCTTAAAAGCTGTAGTGAAAAAGCTTGTCTTTTCAGCTATGCGGAGTAGCTATAACCTTTCATCAGCAGTAAAAAAGGTCGAGCGAGCAGTTGATCTTTCATCGATAGATATCATATACACCAATTCGGCACGAAGTGATCTAGGCTGCCTTTTAGCGAAAAAATACGGTAAACCTCACATCATTCATCTGAGAGAGTTTGGTGTGGAAGATTACGGATGTATGTTTTTAAGACGGGACTATTATTCTTTTCTGAACAGAAGCTCCAGATGCTTTGTTGCGGTTTCTGATGCAGTTAAAGAAAGCTGGGCCGCCAAAGGTTTGAACAGCAGAAAAATAGTCAGGATATATGACGGTATAGATACGGAAGCTGTTCTTCCGCGCATGTCAAGAAATAAAGAAGATAGACCTCTGCGGGTAGTTATAGTCGGCGGTATTCTGCCTGCTAAAGGTCAGCATATATGTATTAAGGCACTCAGAGCGCTTCCTAAGGAGATGCGCAAAAACGTGTACCTTGATATTATAGGCTGGGAATATCCATATTACCGAGATTACCTTGACAGGTTGATCGACAGATACGGACTAAAGGAGCAGGTAAGATTCCTTGGAATAAAGGACGGGGTAGGAGATATTCTGTGCAATTATGATATTGGTCTTATGGCATCACGCTCTGAGGGTTTCGGGCTTGTGACCATAGAGTATATGACAGCCGGCCTATGTGTTATCGCAAGTAATTCCGGAGCGAATCCAGAGCTCATCTCTGACGGCGTGAACGGTCTGCTCTTTGAACGGGACGATTTCAAAGCTCTTGCACGCTGTATCGTAGATCTTTACCACAATCGTGAGAAGCGAGAAAAAATGGCTGAAAATGGACGGGAAAGAGCACTGAAAGAATTTGATATAGAAGTCTGTGCAAACAGGATATATAAGCTTTGTACCGAAGAGCTAAGGAGGAAATAAATGGTATCAGTCATTATACCAGTATACAACGCTGAAAAGTATCTTAGGGAATGTGTTGACAGTGTAATTAATCAAACCTATCGCAATCTGGAAATAATCCTTGTAGATGATGGTTCGCCTGACAACTGCGGAGCAATATGTGAGGAATATGTAGAGAAAGACAGTCGTGTCATCTTTATAAGCAAGGAGAATAGCGGACCGTCTGATACAAGAAATGTGGGATTTGCTGCTTCGTCAGGCGAATACATATATTTTCTTGACAGCGATGACAGCATCAGACCGAATACGATAGAGCTGCTTGTAGAGCGTATTGAGCGTGAAAATGCAGATCTTGTATGCTTTGATGCCGAAACAGTTTTTGAGGATTTTGAGTATCCTGATTATTTCGAGAAATATATTCGTTCGGGGCATTATAAGAGTGGCAAAGGCAGTAAGATGCTTGTTTCTCAACTGAGGCATAAAGAGTATTATTCATGTGTAGTTCTGCTTTTCCTGAAAAGAGAATTTATAGAGAGAGCTAGGTTGAGTTTCTGCAAAGGGATAGTGCACGAAGATGAGTTATATACTCTGACGGTATTTTTAAAAGCAGCAAAGATCGCTCATTTGAAAAAAGCTTTGTATGTCAGAAGGCTCAGAGCAGGTTCAATAATGTCCGGAAAAAATTCATTAAAGAATTTTGAAGGGTTAAGTGTGTGTATCATGAAGTTCTTTAGAATGTGCAACGAATATACGAAAGAAAGTATTGAAAGAAAGATACTGATATACTACATTAATGAGAAGACAAGAGAGCTTATAAATATTTATTCTACGCTGACATCGGCTGATAAGAAAAAAGCTGAACCAACATTAAAAAAAATAAAGTCTAATATCAGAAAGCTGGGGTATTGTCATTCCGTGAAGCTTTGGATAAAGCTTCATGGCTTGGCAGTATATCCCTTATATAAGAGGATGGTTTTTCCGTACAAGGAGCGTTTATTCAAAGCTTCTGAACGCTGGAAGCAATGATAAAGGTTACAGGATGTAGGCATGGGACTGCGTCCTGTTTTCTTTTCATGCTTTTCACTGTATACGAAGCAAAAAAGGGTAGTATTTTGCGAAATTTCATCTGCCACTCCTTTCTGCTAAAATAATTAATTCAGCAATAAATATAACCTTTCTTTGTGAATGATGTGTAAAAATTTAAAATAGTGTTGACATTAGTTTGTGAGCATGGTACAATTATCGTAGGATATTATTGAAAGGTTGTCATAAATATGGATAAAAAGATAATTATTGACGAACTTAAACATAAAAATGAGATCCTCCCAGATGAGTTTGACGGTACATATTCCTCAGTGCGCGAAGCTATAGAATGTTATTCAAGGCTGAAAAAAACTATGCTCATCAATTACAGAGACCTTGACTTGCTGTACTACCTGTCCCTCGGAATATGGAAAAATGATAAAAGCGACCGGAAGATGCTGATACAGAACAGCCATCTGTTGCACAATGACAAGCTGACACTCGACGCCAGCCTCGACAAGATATGGAGCCGGGGAGCGAAAATGCTGTTCGGTCATATCGTCGAAAAGTGGGAAATGGAATTCCTTACGGCCCAGGTAACTTTCAAGGATACACTTATTGCTGAAATGCCAGAAGCAATACAGTTCTTCTTCAAGATGTGCATTAACCTTTTAGGGCTTGAAAGTGACAGTAAGCTCCTAGAAACTGCGCAGAAAATGATCCATTCGCAGATAAAAGATGCAGGAATGCCCGTATTTGCTCTGTCAAGGATACTTCATTGCCTGAAGCCGTTTACCTTCCCGATCCTCGGTGAAAACGTTACCGATTCAATGGTTTTCAGGGAGCTCGGATTAGAGCTCAAGGACCCGGAGGATATAACGCAGTATATCAATAACTGCCGCAGGATACTGGATTTTCGCAATGCCAACTTCAAATTCAAGAATCTCAGGAACTTTGACATCATGTCATGGGAGTTGCTCAATGCTCAGAATCAGTCCGCTCCGTCGGAGGAGACTGTATCAGAGCTTCAGCCCCGAGATTCAAAAAAATCCCTGAATCTGATACTTTACGGACCTCCCGGAACTGGTAAGACATATAACGTTGTGAAGTATGCCGTTGAGCTTATTGAAGGTGAGAAGATCACCTCTGGCATACCCTACTCTTCAATAAAGGCAAGGTACGACAAGTATGCCTCTACAGGTCAGATCAAGTTCACGACTTTTCACCAGTCGCTGAGCTACGAAGAATTTGTTGAGGGTATACGTCCTGTTGTTGTTGATAAATATGGCAAAGATACAAATGTCGCACACGCTGAAACAACAGTTGTCTACCGTCCATATAATGGCGTTTTTAAGGCGCTCTGTGAGAAGGCTGCAAAGAGCCCAAACCTCAACTTTGTTGCTATCATAGACGAGATCAACCGCGGAAATATCTCGAGGATATTCGGAGAACTCATCACGCTCATAGAGGAGTCAAAGCGTGGAACGTCAGTTATTTTGCCATATTCGCAGACGGACTTTTTCGTTCCCTCTAACTTATATATTCTTGGAACGATGAATACTGCAGACCGCTCTATAGCCATGCTCGATACAGCGCTGAGAAGAAGATTCGATTTCATAGAGATGATGCCTCAACCGTCCCTTCTCGGGAAATGCGATGGGGTCGATCTGTGCGAGCTTCTCACTGCGCTGAATGAACGTGTAGAATATTACTACGATCGCGAGCACGCTATAGGTCATGCATACTTCATGAACAGCAGCGGCTGTATCAAAAGTCTTGAGGAGCTGAGAGAGGTCTTCTCTTCAAAGATAATACCTCTTTTGCAGGAGTATTTCTTCGACGACTACGAAAGGATAAGGCTGATACTTAACGACGACAATACATTCATAGAGTGCATTACTCCTAAGTATATCAGACATTTCGATTCAGGGCAGAAGCTGTATCGTCTCGGAACGCCAAGTAACTGGAGTAGGGAGCACTTCATAAACATATATCACGATATTTCCTGATGAACGGAGAATATAATGGATACCAGACATATTTGCGTATCGGTCAATGAGCGGATTGCAGAGTTTTCTCCCCGTAACAAGGAACTTTCAAAAATGCTTGGAGAGTTTACGGAGGTCTGTGCAGCCGAGGGCAGGGAAGCTGTGACCGTCAGCAGGTACAACGGGCTGAAATACTTCACGGCTGGTACTTACTGTGGATTTGCCTGTTTCTCTGACGGAACTCTCATTGAGATACTGCCGAGTGCAGATGGTGGCGCTGCGGAAGGAAGAAAGGAACTCTGCGAGGAGTTTTGCAGGCGGTGCGGATTTGAGTTCAGTATGTCAGGCTTCGACCCTGACAGAAATTTCATGGAGTACTTTATATCCGTTTTTGCCAGCGAGACGATGAAGATCATAAAAAGCGGCGTACTCTCGGCTTATGCGAGCCGTGAGGAGAATATGACTTCAGTACACGGAACTATTCTTTTTGCGGAAAATATTCGCAGAAATCTTGTTCACAGGGAACGTGTCTATGTGCGCCACGATGTTTTTACTCCCGACCGTGCGGAGAACCGTATCATAAAGGCTGCTGCCGCGATGCTTATCAAGCTCACTGCTAATTCCCACAGCTCGCACCTTCTTATGGAGGCGCTGTCGTTCCTCGATGAGGTTGCAGTGCCTTATGATATCACCGCAGAATTCGGCAAGTGCATAAACACTCGGAATACAAAGAAATACAGCACTACTCTCAATATATGCAGAATGCTTTTTGACAGAAACGAGGGTACTGCTTTTTCGGGAAAGTATATCTCCTGTGCTCAGTTTTACAGAATGGGTTCATAGTGAGATAATGACTGACAGTTTAACAGTAAGACCGCAGCTGATACTGCGGTCTTTTTTGGGTACGTGCAAAAACTACAGTCCGTATCCTAAATTGGAAAGGTCAGGATTCTACAGAGCGTGGATTGACGAATAACGGTGCTTGGGTTATAATAAAAACTGCAGGGAACTGTACAGGAATATTTACCGAGGTGATATTATGGATCAAGTCAAAACAGGGAAGCTGATAAAGCGTTTCAGAACAGAACTTGGGCTCACCCAGAAAGAGCTTGCCAGACGTATATGCGTAAGCGATAAGGCAGTTTCAAAATGGGAGACAGGGAACGGGTGTCCGGACGTGTCTCTGCTGTCAGCGTTGGCAGAGGTTTTTGACATGGATATACAGGTTCTACTCACAGGCGAGATCGACAAAAATGAAAGAGATGAGGGCAATATGAAAAAACTGAAATTTTATGTATGTAGGGAGTGTGGAAATATAATCACAGCGACATCCGAAACAATAGTGAGTTGCTGCGGAAGCAAGCTACAGGCTCTTGAGCCGAGGAAGGCTGAGGAGAGCGAGAAGCTCAACATCGAGGATATCGGCGGCGAGCTGTATATTTCCTCCGTTCATTCCATGACAAAAGATCATTATATATCATTCGTGGCGTATCAGAGCGACAGCAGAATTATGATGTTCAAGCAGTATCCCGAGTGGAATGTGCAGTTTACCATGCCGATATACCGTACTGGTAGGTTTGTGTGGTACTGC
>NZ_JAGCFH010000148.1 GCF_017650195.1 Ruminococcus sp.
GTCATACCTGGCGAAACTCCAGAGGAGGACGACTTTGTCTCCGTTAACGATGACGAACTTCTCGGAAAGGTATTTGAGGAGTTCAAGAAGAACTACGACGGAGAATATGAGTTTGAGTGAAATCAAAAACCGGCGCTTAATTTGCGCCGGTTTTTTTAGTCAGGTTATTTAATAATGCCTGCCTTGTATGCATCAAGGAGTTGCCGCAGATCGTTTATCTTGTCCATTATCTCTTCACCCTTGTCGGTATCGGAAATATTCGCTCGATGCTCAAGCTTTTCCACAAGATGTATGGTCGGAGTGTTTCCGCTTTCTTCTGCCACGAAGGGCTTGTGCTCTGCAAGATTAAGGCTGTGCGAATCGTATATCAGCGTATATCCAGCGATACCTGTTGTGGACTGGTATGCCTTGGAGATGCCACCGTCTATTACGAAAAGCTTTCCGTCAGCCTTTACGGGACTTTCTCCGTTCTTTATCTTGACCGGAACATGACCGTTTATGATATGTCCCTTTTCAGGGTCTAGACCGAAGTGCGTAAGAAGAGCCATACATACTTCAGCTTTTTCTGAAAAGGTGTAGTAGGAGTTGTAGTTTTCCGAGTGAAGGGACTTGTCCGCAAGTAGTCCGCGCTCGAAGAAAGCCATTTTATCCTTGCCGTAAAGGGGAGACTTAGCTCCACACCACAGATACCACATAAAGTCGCTTGCGTATTCTTTTTCATCGCCGTTGCTAAAATATGCCTGATTTACGAGCTCTCCCAGTTTGTCAAGGAGAGCCTTGCCGGAGTACGTAGCTCCGTGTATGCTTATGCTTTGAAGTTCTCCGTTTTCGTCCATAGGTATACAGCCGTGGAACAGCAGATTGTTGTTGCAGGTCTTGTACATAGCTCCCTTGGCGTATATAAAGCGGATATGCCGCTGAAGCTTCTCGCTGTGGCGGAAGGAAGCCTTCAGTACCTTCATAAGCTCCTCCTCTCCTTCTGAAAGTGTAAGGGGAGAAGCCGGATCAACTGTTGGGAAGCTCTTGTCAAGGAGCTCGTGGGTCTTGCCGCCCTCGGTGACGGTACCATTTATGAAGTCGGTCCTGCCGAAGAGATCGCGATCAGCCATTTCCCATTCTGGGTGCTTGGCTATTATCTGTCCCTCAAGTTTAAGCTGAATCACCGTTATCGCCTTGTGCATTTTTGCGGCGAGCCTGAGGTCTACAGGGTCGTATATATTGTCATCGAGTGCATTCGGCATATAAAGCGCACATTCGTCGTTCTCGTAGGTCTCGGCTGCGAATACCGCAAGAGCGCGTAGGTTAAGACCGTAGCCGTCCTCTAGCACATCGAAGTTGTTGTACCTCATGGCTATGCGTATAACATTTGCGATAAGCGCAGGATTCCCGGCAGCAGCACCCATCCACGAGATATCATGGTTGCCCCATTGTATATCCACATCGTGCATCTTCATAAGCTCGTCAAGTATTATATCCGCACGGGGCCCCCTATCGAAGATATCGCCTATTATATGCAGCTTGTCTATGCATACCGACTGTATCAGCTTGCAGAGAGAAATTATAAAGGTCTCAGCTATGCCTGTACTGATTATGGCGCTGATTATCTCATCGTAGTAGTAATCCTTGTTTACATCCTCAGTGACGTTTAGGAGCTCGTCGAGTATGTACACCATATCCTCGGGGATACGCTTTCTGATACGTGAACGTGTATACTTGGCGGATACGGTCTCGCAGACAAGTATCAGCCTGTATATGCATAGACGCTTCCACTCGTCGGAGAGCTCACCGCTGTTTGCAAGACGGCTTATCTCCTTTTCTGGATAGTATATGAGCTTTGTGAGCTGTTCCCGATCATGGGCTGAGACCGTCTTTCCGAGCACAAGGTCAGTCTTTATTTTTATCATGCCAGAAGCGCTCCTGAGTATATGCAGAAAGGCTTCGTACTCGCCGTGTATATCACTAAAAAAGTATTCCGTGCCCTTGGGAAGGCTTCTTATTGCCGAAAGATTGATTATTTCGCTTGCGGCGCTTTCAATAGTGGGGTACTCCTTGGCAAGGAGACGAAGGTATTTTATATCCATAGTGTTATCCTTTCAGAGCTGTTTCATTAGTTCGTCTATAAGGCTTCTCTTTGCAAGTCCGTCAGAAAATGCTGTGGCTCCGCCGCAGGCTGTTCCAAGCTTAAGAGCGTAGCTGTAATCACCGTCGGAAAAGCCGGCAATAAATCCGGCAAGCATAGAATCTCCAGCGCCTACTGAGTTTTTAAGCTCGCCAATACAGGCACCACAGCGATGTAGCTTGCCCTTTTCGTCAAGGAGAAGAGCTCCCTTGCCTGCCATTGAAACAAGGACGTTCCTTGCACCCATTGTCTGGAGCTTTACTGCATAGCTGATAGTATCATCATCTGTCACAATTTCTACGCCGAAGAGCTCGCCGAGCTCGTGGTTGTTGGGCTTTATCAGGAATGGGCGGTACTTCAACACGTTCAGCAGAAGATCACTTGTGGCGTCTACAACGAACCGTATATCCTTTCCGGAAAGGCTTGAAAGTATCTTTTCATATATGTCCGGTGGAAGACTGCTCGGTATGCTGCCTGCGAGTATCAGTGTATCACCGTCGCGGAGCTCCTCCAGCTTCGAGAAGAGCTTGTCAAGAGCTTTTTTTTCGATATGCGGTCCCTGACCGTTTATCTCGGTCTCCTCGGCGGCTTTCAGCTTGATATTTATACGCGAGCTGCCCTCGTGGAGTTTCACGAAATCAGCCTCTATTCCCATATCCTTTACGCCCTGTTCTATAGCTTCTCCAGTGAATCCGGCTATAAAGCCGAGAGCTTTTGACTTTACTCCCAGCTCTGCAAGAACTGCGGATACATTTATACCCTTGCCGCCAAAGTATAACTCTTCAGAGGCAGCGCGATTAACGCTTCCCAGTTTTACATCATCGGTACGGATAACATAGTCTATTGCGGGATTGAATGTAACTGTATATATCATAGCACAACTTCCTCTGTCCTGATAATACGAATAAAATATAAGATTATTATACCATGTTCCGATACGAAAATCAATTCATACAAAAGAAAAAGCGTTTACCGTAAGGTAAACGCCTGAGAATACAAAAAAGCGCGGTTTAGTTTACTAAACCGCGCTGGTGCGAGTAATGGGACTTGAACCCATACGTCCTTCGACACACGCCCCTCAAACGTGCCTGTCTGCCTATTCCAGCACACTCGCATTACAGTGCTTCATGACTGCTTTAATATTATATCAGAATTTCAAACTCTTGTCAAGCCTTTTTTGAAAAAAATTTCGTATTTTTTTAGTTAACATAAAAAATAATATGCTTTGCTCTTGACTTTTGGATGCTACTGATGTATAATATTATATGTTAATGCTGATGTGGCACAGTCGGTAGCGCAACGCCTTGGTAAGGCGTAGGTCGTCGGTTCAAGTCCGATCATCAGCTCCA
>NZ_JAGCFH010000149.1 GCF_017650195.1 Ruminococcus sp.
ATTCAATTCCAGAAATCGTAAAGTTTACTTCAACATTCGTCCAACCATCAGCAAAGTCGTCTGGATTAACTGCCTGAGGTGAATAATCACCAATGAAGCTTGCTGCGGTTGCTGCATCTCCATCGCCTTCGTAAAGCTTTCCGTCAGCTGAACGTGCATCCTTAGGAATATTATCCTTGGATACCCACTGATTATAAAGATTTGCTCTTGTTTCCTGTCCGTCATCAGAAGAGGTATAAGGCTTTCCATCAAGTGTTAGCTCTTTTCCATCAACCTTTACTGAATTAACAGTGATAACAGCACCTGGAAATTTAGTTTCTCCATCCTTGATCATAACTGCCATAAACTGAAGTCCGCTTGGTACGTACTGATCATCTGGAGATCCTGTTGTATCATAACGGAATCCATTTGTATCAGCTGTAACGCTGACTGTATAATCTCCATTACCAGTAATTGTAGGTACTCCCGCATTATAAGTCAGATAGTCACGGGTCGGATCATCTCCACCCCAATACTGTATCCACCATTGACCATCAACAATTGCAAGATAGGCATCTCCTGACTGAGCAACAGCTGTATCCTCAAAGTCGATATCCTCAACACTGACAGTCGAAGGCTGTGTAATTGCTTCTGCTGTTGGTGCTTCAGTTGTAGTTTCGGTCGTAGCAGTAGTTGTTACTTCCTGCTTTGAACTATCCTCCTTGTTTCCACACGAAGCAAAAACTCCGCAAACCATAGCAGAAAGGAGCATATATGCAATATACTTCTTCATAATGTTTAACCTCTTTCTTTTTCGGATTATTTTTACAGTTAGTGCCTTATTAGAGGGTGACACCATCTGTAATCATTATTATGATACACAATTACAATATTAAATGCAATGCACTATATACACAAATTTATTAGTTCGTCATTGTATGAATTGCATATCAGCTTAATTCAAACATACCTGTATAAAGCTGATAATACTTTCCCTGCATTGCAATGAGCGCATTGTGATCACCACGCTCAATAATCTTTCCGTTTTCAAGGACCATTATTGCCTTTGCGTTTCTAACTGTTGAAAGACGATGCGCAATAACAAAAACGGTTCTTCCTTCCATGAGCGAATCCATGCCTTTTTCAATATGCGCTTCTGTACGAGTATCTATTGAACTAGTAGCCTCATCTAGAATGAGAACCGGAGGATCTGCAACTGCCGCTCTTGCTATCGCAAGAAGCTGCCTTTGCCCCTGTGAAAGATTTGAACCATCGGAAGTAAGCATAGTCTGATAGCCATTCTCAAGGTGACTGATAAAGTAATCAGCATTAGCAAGCTTTGCTGCTGCATATACTTCTTCATCTGTGGCATCAAGTTTACCATATCGGATGTTTTCCATTACTGTACCTGTAAAAAGGTGTGTGTCCTGAAGAACTATTGACTGTGAACGACGCAAATCGCTTTTCTTTATCTTGTTGATGTTAATACCGTCATATCTTATCTTACCATCCGGAACATCATAAAAACGATTGATAAGATTTGTGATGGTGGTCTTTCCTGCACCTGTTGATCCAACAAATGCTATCTTCTGCCCAGCTTTTGCATACAGACTTATTCCGTTGAGAACGGTCTTGTTGGGCTCATACCCGAAATACACATCATCCAGTTCAACATTACCACGTACTTCTGCATAAGTAACCGTACCGTCAGCTTTATGCGGATGTCTCCATGCCCAACGACCTGTCCGTTTGTCTGTCTCTGTGATATTACCATTACCATCTATTTCAGCACTCACAAGTGTAACATATCCCTCGTCAGCTTCAGGCTGCTCATCTATAACATTGAATATTCTTTCCGCACCTGCAAGAGCTGTTAAAACAGCATTGATCTGTTGTGATACCTGAGTTATAGGCTGCGCAAACTGACGTGTAAACTGAAGGTATGATACGAGCTTTCCTATTGTCATTCCGCTGAAACCATTAACAGTCATTATACCGCCTACTATCGCTGTTGCAGCATAGTGCAGATATGACAGGTTATTCATTATCGGCATAAGAATATTTGCAAATGTATGCGCTTTTGTTGAAGCTATGCACAGTTCTTCATTAAGTTTATCAAACTCTTCATTAGCCGCACTTTCATGACAGAATACCTTAACGACCTTCTGTCCGTCAATGAATTCCTCGATATATCCATTTGCAGTTCCTAGCGCTTTTTGCTGTGCAACGAATCCTTTACTACTGTGCTTTCCAACAACACCTATAACCAAGATTATCAGTACAAGCATAACAACAACAATGATTGTCAATATCCAACTGTAAATAATCATCATTGCAAAAACACCTATGATAGTAATTGCCGAACTGATGCACTGTGCAAGACTATTACTTAGCATCTCTCGAAGTGTGTCTGTATCATTAGTGTACAGTGACATAAGTTCACCATGTGTATGCTTGTCAAAATAGCTTATCGGCAATGCTTCCATCTTGGTAAACAGATCATCTCTTATTCGCTTGAGTGTAGTTGTTGATATTTTCAGCATAATGCGCTGATACATAAAAGTTGCTAAGGCGCCTGATGCATAAATCGCTATCATTACTCCAAGCGTAATAATAAACTTGTGCTTATCCCATTCTCCACCACGCAGAGCTTCCTTTAGGTTATCAACTATTGGACTGAGCAGAGCATTTCCAGCAACTGCTGCCGCAGAGCTGATCGCAACGCCAAGTACAACAGTGATAAAATGCAGCTTGAAGCCATACATATAACTGAATATACGCTTGATGGTCTTCCCTGTATTTGAAGGCTTCTGAGCAGGTTTCATGTTCTTTTTGGGCGGCATTATTCATCAGCTCCTTTCTGCTGCGAGTCATATACCTCGCGGTAAACTGGGCTGCTGACAAGCAATTGCTCATGAGTTCCGATATCGGTAATCTTGCCATCATCCATAACAATTATTCGGTCAGCATCCTTAACAGATGATATTCTCTGCGCTATAATAAATGTTGTTGTATCAGAAAGCTTTTCACGGAATGCTTTTCTTATTCTGCTATCAGTAGCGGTATCTACCGCACTAGTTGAATCATCAAGAATTATAATCTTTGGTTTTTTCAATAGTGCACGGGCAATACATAGTCTCTGCTTTTGTCCTCCTGAAACATTTACGCCGCCTTGTCCCAAATCCGTATCATATCCATATGGGAAACCCATAATGAAATCATGCGCACACGCCGATCGGCATGCATCTTCAATTTCCTCATCTGTCGCATTCGGATCCCCCCATCTGAGATTATCCTTGATCGTTCCAGAGAAAAGAACATTTTTCTGTAATACCATTGCAACATTATCACGAAGTGTAGTTACATTGTAATCACGGACGTTAACTCCGCCGACTAGTACATCACCTTCAGTTGCATCATAAAGGCGAGGTATTAACTGTACAAGCGATGTCTTAGAAGAACCGGTACCACCAATAATACCAATGGTTTCACCGGAATGAATTTCAAGATTGATATGATCAAGTGCCAGGTTATTCATATCCTTGAAGTAACTGAAGCTGACATTGCGGAAAACAACTGAACCATCAGCGACCTCTTCTACAGCTTCAGATGGAGAAACAATTTCAGGTTTCTCAATAAGAACTTCATATATACGCTGTATTGAAGCACGTGAGATAACAAACATCATAAACAGGAACGATAGCATTAACAGTGACATAAGTATCTGACTTACATATGTAATAAAGCTTGTAAGATCACCTATTTCCATTGTCTCGCCAACTATCATGTGACTACCGAACCATAATATTGCAACAATACTTGAATACATTACCATCTGCATAAGTGGCATAGATAAGATTATCAGTTTTTCAGCATGTACCTGTGCCGCTCGAACAGATTCCGTATTATCAGTAAATTTCTTCTTTTCAAAATCTTCACGCACAAAAGCCTTGACAGTTCGGATGCCTATAAGATTCTCCTGAACACTTGCATTCATGTCATCATATTTTGTAAGCATAGCCTTGAACCGTGGGTGAGCATTTGAAAGGATAATTATTGCTCCTAATATGATAATGGGAATTGCACAGAAAAATACTATCGATAGTTTTAAGTTCATCCTTACTGCCATTACCAACGCAAAAATAAGCATAATTGGTGCGCGGAATGCCATTCTAATAAACATCATATATGCATTCTGAACGTTAGTAACATCAGTAGTAAGTCTCGTTGTAAGTGAAGCGGTTGAGAATTTATCAACATTTGCAAATGAGA
>NZ_JAGCFH010000150.1 GCF_017650195.1 Ruminococcus sp.
ACAGATCGCTGATTGTACAGCTAAAAGCGGCGAGTGGACAAAGCTTGAAAATACTAAATTCACCATTCCTTCAAATTCCGGTGACCTTATCCTCTACATTGAGACTCCTGAGAGCTCAGGTGACCTCTGCGACTTCTTCGTAGACGCAGTTCAGGTATCCAAGTCCGGCAAGTCTTCGTCTGTAGTAACAGGTCAGGGCAAGGTTGGTGACACAACTACAGGTGGCGGCTCAACTGGCGGCGGTTCTACAACTGGCGGTGGTTCTACAACTGGCGGTGGAAGCAGCAGCGGCAGCTATACAGGTGTTCGCGCACATCAGAATCTTGACTATACATACACTAAGGGCGGTGACGGCTTCAAGGATTATATGGGACCGTACTTCCGTCTCGGTACTTCTGTAAGCGGTAACGAAATCGGCAATTCACAGGCTCAGCAGTTCATCAAGAAGAACTACAACTCAGTAACCTGTGAGAACGAAATGAAGCCTGATTCAATTGTTGCAGGTGTAAACGGAGATAATGTAAATATCAGCCTTAATGCTGCAAGCAATATCCTTAAGTTCGCTGAGCAGAACGGCATCGGTGTTCGTGGTCATACCTTCGTATGGTACAGCCAGACTCCGGGTTCACTGTTCCAGGATAACGGCGGTACTGTTTCCAAGGACAGAATGAACAAGCGTCTTGAGAGCATGATAAAGAACACATTCAGCGCTCTTAAGAGTCAGTTCCCGAACCTCAAGCTTCATTCTTATGACGTATGTAACGAACTCTTCGTTAACGACGGTGGCGGAATGAGACCTGCTTCAAATTCCAACTGGGTAAGAGTATATGGCGAAGGCAACTCTGAGTTCGTTGTAAACGCATTCAAGTATGCAAGACAGTATGCTCCTTCGGATTGTAAGCTTTATCTTAACGATTATAACGAATACATGAGCGCTAAGACAAACGACCTTGTAAATATGGCTAAGACAGTCATGAAGGAAGGCGACTATATCGATGGTATCGGTATGCAGGCTCACCTTGATTCCAAGTATCCTTCAGCAAGCGAGTTTGAGACAGCACTCAAGAAGTTCGCAGCTCTCGGTCTCGACGTTCAGATCACAGAGCTTGATATCACAAACAGCACAGGTTCCAACGGAACACTTTATCCTCAGATTTTTGAGGTTGCTATGAAGAATGCTGCTAACATCTCAACCCTTACTCTTTGGGGTACAACAGATGAGAGAAGCTGGAGAGCTAACCAGAATGGTGGTTCACCGCTTCCGTTCAGCAACTATCAGGCTAAGTCATTCTATAAAGATATTATAGCTCTGGCAAGCAAGATCGATCCACCCGATCCTAATTATGGTGTAGTTACAACTACAACTACTACCACAACAACTACAACAACTACAACAACTGTTACAACAACAAGCACGACCACACAGGATCCTAAGTCGGCTCTCGACTCTAAGGTTTCCAAGTGGGGTGACGCTAACTGTGATAACGGTATTGATATGGGCGATGCAGTACTCATCATGCAGGCACTTGCTAACCCCAACAAGTACAAACTCACAGATCAGGGCAAGTACAATGCTGATGTTTATGAGGCTGGCAGCGGCATCACAACAAACGATGCTTATTCTATCCAGAAGTTCCTCCTCGGACTTACAACAAAGCTTCCCGAGAGCTACTCAGACAATATAGCATCAGTTGTTACAGATGCTCCCAAGACTACTACTACAACAGCTAAGGAAGAGACAACAACAACTACTACAACTACAAAGCCTGCTGCAAAGACTATTTTCAAGAGCTCCTTTGATTCGAGCACAGATAGCTGGTCAGGCAGAGGAAATGCTTCTGTAGATGTAAGCTCAGACAGCTTCTATTCAGGTAAGTCACTTTATGTTTCCGGCAGATCAGCCGAGTGGAACGGTGCTGCATACAGCCTCGGCTCAGATTTCGTAGCTGGTCAGACATATAGCTTCAGCGCTGCTGTTCTTCAGCAGTCTGGAAAGGACGCTACATTCCAGCTCTCACTCCAGCAGGGTGACGGCAACTCAGCAGTTTATACACCTATCGCCAAGGCAACTTGTAAGGACGGCGTATGGACAAAGCTTGAGAATACATCATTCACTATCCCTGACAACTCAGGCGATATGCTCCTCTATGTAGAGACTATCGAGAGCTCAGGCGATACAATGAACTTCTATCTTGATGAAGTACTTGCAGGTACTGAGGGCGTTCAGTCATCAGTTGAGACAGGCAAGGGCACAGTCGGTGAGCCTCCTAAGAGCAGCGGCGGTCAGGTTGATCCTACCAAGAAGCTCTGCGCTATCTCGTTCGACGACGGTGCATCAGCTCAGAGCACAAATGATCCTGGTTACAGAATCATCAATGCTCTTATCAAGAACAACATGACAGCTACATTCTTCAACGTAGGTAGCTGGATCAAGACAAATCAGCAGATTCAGTATGAGTATGAGAACGGCATGGAAGTTGCTAACCACACTCAGTCACATCCTCACCTCGGTTCAATGGGTTCATCTCAGATTAGAAGCGAGTGGGAGCAGTGCAACAGCAAGCTCAAGAGCATTATTGGCACTGAGCCTTCACACCTCATGAGATTACCTTATCTCGAGAGCAACGGAACAGTTCAGTCAGCACTTTACGATGTACCGCTTATCAGCTGTGCAATCGACACAGAGGACTGGAACAATGCTTCTAAGGATGCTATCGTAAACAAGATCAAGCAGGCTGCACAGAACGGTTCACTTGAGGGTGCTATCGTACTCTGCCACGAGAACTACCAGACAACAGCAGCAGCTATGGAGGAAGTTCTTCCTTGGCTCGCTCAGAATGGTTACCAGAACGTAAACATCTCTGATATGGCAGCAGCTCACGGCAAGACTCTTGCAGGCGGTCAGGTTCATACAAGAGCATAATCCGCTATTGGGAATAAAAAATCGTGCCGGTCGCAGTATCGGTGGCCGGCACACTAATTAAGATTTCTCCAAATTTTAATATCCCCTGAAAGGCAGTCGGTGAAAATCGGCTGTCTTTTCATTTTTACAGAAAAAATGATATAATATATGTGACCATGTCATACTCCGATACGTGTCTATAGTGAAAGGAGCTGATGGATATGCAAAAATGCGGCTGCGCTCGCGAGGCGGTCGAAAGATACGGCGATATGCTGTATAGGATATGCCTGCTTTCGCTTGGGAATACTGCTGACGCAGAGGATGCTGTGCAGGAGACATTTATAAAATACGTGCAGAAGTCTCCTGATTTCAGCAGCGGCGAGCATGAAAAAGCATGGCTTATCACTGTAGCTACAAATAAATGCCGTGATATGCTGAGATATCGTACAAGGCACAAGACCGAAAGTGAGGAACTCCTCCTCGGTTATGCTATAGAGAAAGAGGACAGCGGGATACTTGACGCTCTTATGGAGCTTCCAGAAAAGTACAAAACTCCGCTCATGCTCTTTTATATAGAAGGTTACAAGGTGGACGAGACAGCAGATATCATGGGAATAAGCCTTTCGGCAGCAAAAATGCGCCTGTCAAGGGGCAGAAAGCTGCTGGAAGAAAAATACAGAAAGGAGTATATGTAATATGGATAAAAAGCTTAAAATAGCGGCAGATAAGATAAAAATGCCCGAGGACATGAAGGCGCGTATCATCAATGCCTGCGAAGCTGCGGAGAAGAAAAGACCTGATACCAGTGATAACGACGGCTATATCGATGTTGTAAGCTCATCAGAGCGCGTAAATCCGGGAAGCCATATAATCAGGACTATCAGCACTGTAGCAGCCTGCGCAGTTCTTGTAGGCGGACTTGGTGCTGCGGGAGTATTTCTCCACAATCAGCGCAGCGCTCATATACCCGGCGCTGGGATGATAGATGAACCAGAGTGCAAAAGTTTAACATTCGTTGATTTCAGTACATTCGAGTACAGATTTGACGCAGGCGACGGCAAATACGGCAAATACACAGCCGAGACCTACGCAAAGCTTTCGGATTTCCTCAATAAGTTCGACTGGGGCGCCCCTGTGGAGAAACCTGAGGGAAGAGACATAGATGCTGACGTTGAGGAACCGGTATACGATATCAGGTGGACAAGAGGCAATACCCCGCCGGTCGAGTGTGATCTTCATATTGCAAACGACGGCTATGTGTCCTATCAGGAGAGTATGATGGACTTTGAGACAGGTGGTCAGATGCCTCTCACCGAGAACAGTAAGTGGTATAAGGTAGACTTTGACGCCTTTGACAGAGGAGTACAGGCGATACTTGCCGAGGAAACAACAGAATCACCTTTTACAGACATACTTAATACTGCATTTGGTGCATTTCCATTTAATAATTTCGGTCTTTATGAAACAACAAATGAAAAGATTGAAAAGATGATCGAAATCTACAACTCGCAGATGTGGACTGAGTGCGACTGTCCTGATAAATTCATTGATTTTGATTTTACTGAACCAAGCAGGGATTATTTTACTGTTTTATGTGGAACGGGAGATAATATAACGTATCTCATGACAACTTATGATGGTTATACCTGCGTTTATAGCGAAAAACTTATCAATGAAGAAGCAGATCCTGAAAAGAGCGACAAGAAATATTATAACTGCAATGATACAGGATTTGGCGAAAAGCTTTTGGAAGTGTATGATTATGTAGGAAACGATAATGTTGAAGAAGGCGCACAGGATATGGCAGATTATAACAGGATCGTCGATTTCTTTAACAGTTACGATAGCGGAGCTCTTGTTGTCTGGTGCGATGAAAATGGCGGCTGGAATAAACAAGACCTTGATAATGATCAGTTTCTGACGGTGAAGAATTATTTCAGCGAGCATGAGGTCAAGGATATCGTTCCAAACACATTCGGACGGCTCGAAGGGAAAAAATGGAATGATGAATTCGGATTTTCACAGATACAGCTCTATGACAGTGAGAAACAGGAGCATACTATACTGTATATTTCAAAGGACAGCAGCCTGATCGCTGTTAAGAGATCTTCTAACAGTGCAATGGAAGAAAATGTAACCTTATACAGCGCAGAAGGACTTGAAGCTTTACAGTTTATACGTAATTTTGCATAATAAACAAAAAACCGCACATCATAAGATGTGCGGTCTGCTTTTACCTTAATGCATACAGCTTTTTGAAGTCCGTAGGCGTGCAGTGCTTTATCTCCTTGAAGATACGGTTGAAGGTGGTCAGGCTCTTGAAGCCGGAACGCATTGCCACCTCCGTGATCGGTATGCTCGGGTCGAGCAGGAGAAGCTCCGCCGCCTTGGTACGCCGTGCGTTTATGTACTGCAAATATGACATAGCGTTATATTGCTTGAAGATACGCGAGAAATGGTACTTGCTGTAGCCAGCTACGTCGGCAAGCTGTTCCAGCGTGATATCGTACATATAGTTATTGTCGATATATTTCAGTACGGTACCGAACTTTTCGCTGTACTCGTCGATCTTTTCGTCGTCGCAGTCCATGACAATCTTCTGCTGCTCCAACTGGTACTCTCTCAGAGCCATGAAGAGCTCTATCACCTTGACGTATATCTTGACGTCTGCAAGCTCCGACTTGGAGTTGTAGAGCGAAAGTATATCGAGCATGGTCTTTTTCGCCAGAACGTGCAGCTCCTTATCCATATCTGCGCATATAAGCACAGGAGCGTTAAGGGAGCGCATTACCGGTTCAAGAGCCGATATTTCGCCGAGGATACTGTTGTCGCACTGGAAAATGATACGCCGTCCCGGAATAGCGGGCATACTGTGAAGCTCGCAGGGCGGGACGATGAGAACATCGTTTTCGGGGATCGGATAGTCTATCCCGTTTACAGTAACAGTATATTCATTCTTCAAAGGCATGATAAGCTCGACCGCATTATGCCAGTGTACAGGATACTCTTCGGTCTGAACGTTATCGTACAGCATGGCATATTTTTGAGTGTCATACTCAACAGTTTCAAATTCACCCGAAAGATGTTTTATCATTTTAATACCCCCCCTCTGAGCATTGATCAGAGGTTATGACCAAATATTGCTGTCTTTATGCTTGTGCTGTGTTTTTGTACTAATACCATTATAACCTGTATTTCGTGTTTTGTAAATGCTTTTTGTACAACTTTGTGAAAACTATACAAATAGACTAACCAAAATTTGCGCAATATAGATGTACAAACAGATAAAAAATTACATTAAAATTACATTAAAATTACAGCATAACGACAAAAATCCCCTGACGACCGCATATCGTCAGGGGATAAATAATCATGCAAAATATATTACAGTTCAGGTGTATCGGGATCGGTAGTATAATCTGAATAATCAGTGCCATAATTCGGATACTCCTGGTAGTAATCTGCCGATGTATCTGTTGCAGTTTCAGCTTTGACTTCAGCTTCACTGTTCTGTGGAGTTGCTGCCTTTCCGCCAAGGAATCCAGCGAGCAGAGCTCTGATGTCAACGCCAGTAGCAGCTGTAAGACCGTCAGTGATCTTTGTGGTAGAACCGATGATGTCGCCTACAAGTCTGCTGGAGTTGCCGTCGCCATACATTGTGATCTTGTCAACATTGGCAAGAGGTGTAGCAGCATTCTTTACGACCTCGGGCAGAGCCTTGAAGTACATTTCAAGCACAGCAGCCTCGCCGTACTTCTTCATAGCCTCAGCCTTAGCATTGATACCCTCAGCCTCAGCAAGTCCCTTAGCGCGGATAGCGTCCGCTTCAGCCTTACCTACAGCAGCGATACCCTCAGCCTCCTGCATCTTAGCGAATTTCTGAGCTTCAGCCTCAGCTTTCTGAGCCTCAGCCTCCTGCTCACGCTGGAAACGGTCAGCTTCAGCCTTTTTCTTGAACTGGTAGAGTCTTGCGTCAGCCTCCTGCTGAGCCTTGTAGCGGTCAGCCTCGGCTTTCTTCTTGATTTGAGCATCGAGAGCCTTTTCAGTTACCTCTGCCTCGCGAGCCTTGAGCTCAACGTCCTTTTCGGAAGCGGCGATGTTAGCGTTAGCCTTTGATACCTCAATGGACTTACGCTGTTCCTCTCTCTGGATCTCGTAAGCAGCGTCTGCAATAGCAAGCTGAGTATCAGCCTCCTTCTTGAGTTCTGCCTGACGGATAGCAAGCTCGTTATTTTTCTGAGCAATCTCTGTTTCAGCGAGTATCTTAGCGTCATTGGCTTCTTTTTTAGCCTGAGCCTTGGCAATCTCAATCTCCTTTTCAGACTCAGCGCGTGCGATAGCAGCTTTCTTCTGAATCTTTGTGGTGTTGTCGATACCGAGATTCTCAATAAGGTTCTGGTCGTCTGTGAAGTTCTGAACATTGAAGGAAACTATTTCAAGTCCCATTCTATTTAGGTCGGGAGCAGCGTTCTCCTGAACCTTTTCAGCAAATGCCTTGCGGTCATTGACCATAGCCTCAAGTGACATCTGACCAACGATCTCACGCATATTACCTTCAAGTACCTCTCTTGCGACTTTTGCAACATAAGCGGTGTCTTTGTTAAGGAAGTTCTCAGCACCGAGCTTTATGAGCATCGGATCGCTGCTTACCTTAACGTTTACGTTTGCGTCAACGTTAATGTTGATATAGTCAGCTGTAGGAACAGCGCTTGAAGTCTTTACGTCAACAGCAATGAGCTGGAGTTTCAGTTTATCTACACGCTCAAAGAACGGGATACGAATACTTGCTTTACCGATTATGATCTTCTTTCTGAGACCAGAGATTATGTAAGCTGTATCCGGCGGAGCCTTGATGTAGCCGGTGAAAATAATAATGAGAAGGACGATGATACCGATTCCGATTGGAATGATTGCGCCCAAGTTGATGTCCTCTGTCATAAGAGCCATCATGTTGAAATTGTTTAACATATAAACCTCCATATCATAGTAAATGTGCTTATGCGGAGCACCAAACTACAGCAGCTGACGTGTTTCAACTGCATGATGTTATTATATATGATTTTTACTTATTTGTCAATACACTACAAAAAATACACTTCGTATAAGAGTAATATTGTTTTTATGCATAATGCACAGAAGAATGCATCTCAGTTACAAGTTCATATGAACCGCATATACAGTTTCAGGAACCTGCGAGCTCAAAAATACTTGTTTTTATCCTCTTTGGCTAATTATTACAGTTTGATTACAGTTTTTTATATGCCTTGACTTTGAAAATATTCCCTATTATAATAGTTCCATATTCTACGAAAGGACGGTGAACACCATGACAATGTTCAAAAGCTTTTATAAGATGCCAAAATTTAATACTATTGAAAACAAGCATGGAGTTTGCCCGAAATGTTCAGCCAAGTGCTGAGTTTTTGCGTATACAGAGCATTATGCACTCCTACGGGGGTGCTTTTTTGTTGCGTTCGGGCAGACCTGGAAAGGAAAGAGTATGATAGAATTAAACGGAAAATACAATTCTGCAAAGGTCTTTACAGATATTATTGAGCAGGACGCTATCGCTCAGATAATAGCCTTTTGCAGCCAGTCTGTCAGCGCAGGTTCAAGGATAAGGATAATGCCAGATGTTCATGCAGGTGCAGGCTGTACTATAGGCACTACCATGACGATAACGGATAAGGTCATCCCAAATCTGGTCGGTGTGGATATCGGCTGCGGAATGGAGACTGTAAGACTTAAGGAAAAGCATATCGAGCTTCAAAAGCTTGACAAGCTAATTTATGAGAGGATTCCCTCTGGCTTTGCGATACGTGAAAAGTCTCACCGCTATACCGAAAGGATCAACCTTGCAGAGCTTTTCTGCATTGAGCATATAGACCCTCTTCGCGCAGAGAAGAGCGTCGGAACTCTCGGTGGTGGAAACCACTTTATCGAAGCCGACAAAGGTGAGGACGGAAGTATATATATAGTTATCCACTCGGGTTCACGTCATCTTGGTGTAGAGGTGGCAAGGTACTACCAGAATGAGGCTTACAGGCGGCTCAACAGGAGTTCTGATAAGGAAGAGGCTGAGCTTATCGAACGTCTCAAGGCGGAGGGAAAGCAGAAGCAGATACAGTCCGAACTGAAAAAGCTGAACAATACTAAGACCACTAACGTTCCCAAGCACCTTGCCTACTGTGAGGATGAGCTTTTTGAGCAGTATATTCACGATATGAAGATAGTACAGCAGTTCGCTATGCTGAATCGTCAAGCGATGATGGACGAGCTAATAAAGGGTATGCACCTCCATGTTGAGGAGCAGTTTACGACGATACATAACTACATCGACACAGAGACAATGATACTCAGGAAGGGGGCAGTGTCCGCGCAGACTGGGGAGAAGCTTCTTATACCAATAAATATGCGTGATGGAAGCCTTATCTGCACAGGTAAGGGCAATCCCGACTGGAACTTTTCAGCGCCACATGGCGCAGGTAGGCTTATGTCGCGTTCACAGGCGAAGCAGAACTTCACAGTTTCTGAGTACAAAAAGCAGATGAACGGCATATATACGACATCTGTCAACGCGCAGACGCTTGACGAGTGCCCCATGGCTTATAAATCAATGAAAGACATAGTGGACAATATCTGCGATACGGTTGAAATAAACGAGGTCATCAAGCCAATATATAATTTCAAGGCGGGTGATGAGTAAACAACGTCGGGATGTCCCTTGGGTATTCTTACAATAACTTGATTTACAGGAGAATTAATGGATATACAAATACTTTCAAATTCACATAAAAAATGGAGAGACGTCGCTACTTTTGCTGAAAAGTGTTCCTGGAGGGGAGGCAAGTATCTCGCAGAGTTAATGAAAAGCAATTCATTCAATGACTGGGAGCGTGTTTTTGCCGCCTTTGATGGCGATAAGATTATAGGATTCTGTACACTTACTGAAAAGGACGAGCTTGAGTCGAAATACCCATATAAGCCACTGATAGGTTTTGTATTTGTTGACGAAGCTTTTAGAGGTAGGAGAATATCCGAAAAGATGATATGCAAAGTAGGTGAATATTCCAAAAGCATCGGATTTGCCAAGATCTATATTATGAGCAGCGAAAAAGACTTGTACGAAAAGTACGATTTTGTCTTCGTTGGAGACTATGATACTATATATGGTGATAAAGAACATCTTTTCGTAAAAGAAATCTGAATGGAGAGAATTATGGATAAATTTGTATCATACGATAAAATGAGCAAAAAGGATAAAAAGAAGGTGGACTCTTCAAAGAGAGGAAGCTGGAACGGCGTTGACCCAGCCACAAAGGTGGTGGATACAGACAAAAGGCGCTACAGGCGTAAGCCTAAGCATCCAAAAAGCTACGAAGAATAACTGTCACAATGCACAGCCTCAGGACTGTGCATTTGTTTATATTACCATATTGAAATCGCGTTGACATTGTAGCGTAAACAGGATATAATTTTATTAACAGCAATTGGCAAGGGGGAGTTTTTATGAAATTTATACATTTGTCCGACCTCCACCTCGGAAAGAGACTTAATGAATTTTCATTGATCGGGGATCAGGAGCATATCCTGAATGAGATATGTTCTGTTATTGAGAACGAGAGCCCCGATCTTGTTATAATAGCAGGTGACATATATGATAAGCCGGTGCCTTCTGCGGAAGCGGTGCGCCTTTTTGATAATTTTCTTACAAGAGTATCCGGAATGACTGGGCATGTCTTTGCCATAAGCGGAAATCACGATTCTGCGGAGCGTATCGCTTTCGGCAGTCATATCATGGAAAAGAGTGGCATACATTTATCGCCAGTATACAGCGGTAAAATTGCGCCCACTGTGCTTAGGGACGAGTACGGTGAGTTGTGCGTCTATATGCTGCCATTTATAAAGCCAGTGACGGTTAGAAGTTTTTTTTCAGACACTTCTGTGGAAAGCTACACCGACGCAATAAATGCGGCAATAGAAGCAATGGACATAGATTTTTCCAAGCGTAATATCCTTATTACGCACCAGTTTGTAACTGGAGCGCAAAAGAGTGACTCCGAGGAGATATCTGTAGGTGGCAGCGACAACGTTGACAGTTCCGCTTTTGACGGCTTCGACTACGTTGCTCTCGGACATATCCACGGACCTCAGAACGTAGGCAGCGATCGAATACGCTACTGCGGAACGCCACTGAAATACTCGTTTTCCGAGGTAAAGCAGGTGAAGTCTGTGACGGTGGGAGAGATAGGCGAAAAGAGAAGCCTTTCCATTAAAACTGTGCCACTTGTGCCGCTGCGTGATATGCGTGAGATTCGCGGAAGCTTTGAGCAAGTAATATCGAAGGAGTTCAGCGGTAGTGGAAATACAGAGGACTATCTTCGCGTTGTTCTCACCGATGAGGAAGAGATTCCCGAAGTTATGGGAAAGCTCCGCACGGTATATCCAAATATAATGATCGTAGAGTACGACAATCGCCGCACAAGGAGTGCTCATGACAGTATTGAGGCAGCAGAGGCTGAAAATAAACAGCCTATCGAGCTTTTTGAGGAGTTCTACAGGTTCAGCAACGGCGGAGATATGTCTGAGCCCCAGCGCCAGCTGATGCAGTCGCTTATCGAAAGGATATGGGAGGGAGAACAATGAGACCGATAAGACTTGAAATATCTGGTTTTGGCCCTTATTCTGGACTGACGATACTTGACCTCGAAGTACTCGGTGATAAGGGACTTTATCTCATAACCGGAGATACAGGTGCAGGTAAGACAACTATATTTGATGCCATAACCTATGCTCTCTATGGCAGTGCCAGCGGAGAGAACCGCGACGATGACAGTATGCTCAGGTCGAAGTACGCCTCACTTGATACTCCCACTTATGTGGAGCTCATATTCGACTACGCAGGCAAGCGCTATAAAATAAAGCGCAATCCTGCTTATGAGCGGCAGGCAAAGAGGGGCGGAGGAGTTGCTCAGCAGCCTGCAAGCTCGGAATTCACCTATCCAGACGGCAGAGTATTATCAGGTAAAAGAGAGGTGGATACAGCTGTTGCTGATGTCGTCGGACTCACGGAGAAGCAGTTCAAGCAGATAGCCATGATAGCTCAGGGCGATTTCATGAAGCTCATAACTGAGGACACCTCTCAGCGCCGTGAGATACTAAGGCATATTTTCAGCACCAAAAACTATCAGACCCTACAGGAAGCTCTCAGGCAGGAGTGCGGAGCCCTTAAAAGCGAGTGTGACAGCCGGCGCGAGGGACTGAAGCAGTATGTCAGCGGCATAGTATGCGGAGAAGAGGATGAATATGCAGAGGAGGTCGCAAGACTCAAGGAGGAGCTCCCTCTAGTGGAGTATATCAGAGAGACGGTAAACAAGCTCATGACACGTGACAGGGCTCAATCCGAGGTGTATACCCATGAGGGGGAGGAGCTGGACGAGAGGCTAGCTGAGGTGAATGGACGAATATCCAAAGCAGAGGAAAAGGCAAAGCTTACTGCTGAGAGGGAACGTGCTTCAAGACAGCTCATCGACCTTAGGGAGCGTTGCAGATTATTTGAGGAAAGCTTTGAAAAGTTGAAGGCACGTCAGCCGGAGATTGAAAGGCTGAGGGGAGAGATAGCCTCACTTGAAGCTGAAATGCCGCAGTACGCAAAGGCAGCTGAGCTGGAAAGGCAGCTTTCGGAAATAAAGGAGAGCCTTTCCGCGGTATCGGCGGAGCTTGACAAGGGAGTAGTCGAAAAGAACGAACGCGAGAAGAAGCGTATATCCATGAAAAAGGAACTTGCTACCCTTGAGGGGACGGCGGAGAACAAGGCTCAGCTCACAGCGGAAAAAAGTGAGCTGGTTCGCAGAGCCTCCGAACTTTACGACCTAGCGAAGCTACTCGGTGATTATGAGAGCAACTGCATAAAGGTAAGGGAGCAGAACGCAGAGTATAAGGAATATCAGGCTGAACACGACAGCCTTGTGAAAAAGTGCGAGGCGCTTACTGGGGAGATATACATCTTGAAAAAGCGGCGCTCCGAGATAGAGGGCAGCGAAGCGGAAAAAGAAAAGTTGCTGAGAAGCCTTGAAGGGCTGGAGAAGCGTTCTGCCGAGCTTAAAGCGCTTTCGGAGGACATAAAGGAATGTGAAAAGCGATTCAGTCAGCGCGATGAAGCCTCGAAGCTCTACAGTGAGGCAGCAGACAAGGTAAAGCGCCTTTCCGAAAGGTACGAGCAGGGCTACAGAGCCTTCCTCGATGATAGAGCTGGAGTGCTTGCAGAGAGCCTTAAGGACGGGGAGCCATGTCCAGTGTGCGGTTCACGGGAGCACCCTTCGCCTGCGAAAAAACAGGTGGGAGCTCCGACGGAGCACGAGCTTGAAGTAGTGAAGAAGGAGCTCGAAAAGGCTCGCCAAGCTGCTGAAAGGAACAGCACCGAAGCCTCTACTGTTAAGGCAAAAGCAGATGAGCTGGAAAAGTCACTTACTGTAAGGCTTTCTGGGCTCCTCGGTTGCGGTATAGCTGAGGGGGCAGAGTACTGCGGCAGAGAGATGGAGGACTGCCGTGCACAGCTTAGTAAGGTCTCGAAAAAGCTTACTGAGACAGAAAAGCTCATTTCTGAAAAGGAAAGGCTAACTGCTGAGATATTGTCAAAAGAGAAGCAGGAAGCCGGCACTATGGCAGCAGTATCCGAGTCAGACACGGAGCTTGCAAAGTTCAGGAGCAAATGCGATACCTCCGAGGGAATGCTGAAGCAGCTCCGTGCGGCAGCAGAAAAAGGCATAGAGGATATCATCGGTGACTGTCTCTTTGAAAATGCCCGTGACAGCATAGTTTCTGAGAGACTTGCCCTCACGGCTCGTAGGGCAGGGATAGAGGCGCAGCTTTCAGCGGAACAGGAAAGGGCTGCCCGAAAAGCCGTGCTGGAAAAGGCTCTGCCCGAGCTTGAAGACGAGATAAACGGACTGAATGAGAGGCTTACTGAGCTGACCGCTAAGAAGGCGGCTTCGGACAGCAGGCTCACTGAGATAGGTGTGCAGCTTATGGAGATGCGCAGCGGTCTTCGCTTTGAGAGCGGTGAGAACGCTGCTATATGCGTTGTATCGCTACAAAAGAAGTGTGCGGAGATAAAATCTGCTTATGAAACGGCTGAAAAAGCGCTCAACGAGTGTGAAAAGGAAATCTCCGGATTGTCAGGAAGACTGGATCAGCTGAATTTGCAGATTGAGGATCATGCCGATATAGACGGTGAAAAGGCGACAACTGAAAGGTCACGGCTAACAGCAGAAAAGACTCAGATCATGGCTAAGCTTAGGCAGTTGCATACAAGGCTTGAGGTGAACGGCACCGCTCTTGAAAACATAACGAACGGCTCCGAGAAGCTCATGGAGCTCGAAGCGCAGTATGCATTGGTGAAAAATCTGTCAGATACCGCCAACGGAAAGCTGTCGGAGCAGAGCAAATTCATGCTGGAGACCTATATACAGACATCGTATTTTGACAGGATAATCCGTCGCGCGAATCAGCGCCTGACCGTTATGACAGACGGACAGTACACTCTTGCAAGACGGACGGAATATGAGGAGAAGCGCACACAAGTCGGACTTGAACTTGACGTCATTGACCATTATAACGGCTCAGTCAGGAGCGTAAAGACACTTTCGGGCGGAGAATCATTCAAGGCATCCCTTTCGCTGGCGCTTGGACTTTCCGATGAGATACAGTGCTCCGCAGGAGGCATAAGGCTTGATACCATGTTTGTGGACGAGGGCTTTGGCTCTCTTGACGAGAATTCCATAGAGCAGGCTATGCGTGCCCTTGCAGGACTATCCGACGGCAATCGCCTTGTGGGTATAATTTCCCATGTACAGGCGCTGAAACAGCGTATCGACAAGCAGATAGTAGTCACCAAGGACAAGGATGGCGGAAGCCGTGCAGAATTAATAGTCTAAAAAGTCCGCAGTTTTTATAACTGCGGGCTTTTTACAATGACTGGTTTGTGCATAATGTCTAAATCGTGTGCAAAATAAATTCATCAAAGCCCTGTTTTATGGCTACTGAAAAGCGCGATTCTGTTATTTCTTACAAAAATATGGCTATTGCGGCTCTGTTTGTTGATTTTTTCCTTACGAAATGATATAATTATATTGTTGAATTCATTTTTTGGTAAAAATTAGGAATGCAGAAAATGAGACATGGAGTGATAACAGAATGAAAATGACAAGTTGTCCCGAGAAGCATTATTATGATGCTGATAAATACGAGACCTGTCCCTACTGCTTAGAAGAAAAACGAGCAGCAGAGAGTGGTAAAGCTCCCAAGAAAGCAAAGATAGTAAAGGTAAGGGCTGTAAAGGCGCATCACCCTGTTGAAGCAGAAGTAAAGCTAGCAGAAGCAAAGCCCGTGAAAAAGCCTGTCGAAAATAAGCCTGAATCTCCAAAGATGGAGGAAAAGCTGGAAGCAAAAATGCCCGAGCTCTCCAATAAGGAAGTTAAGGCAGAGGAGAAGAAGCTTGAGCCTTACAATAAGGAGGAAAAGCCGGAAGTAAAAATGCCAGAGCTCCCAAATAAGGATGTGAAAGCAGAGGATAAGAAGCCGGAGTCTCCAAAAAAGGAAGTCAAGACTGAGGAAAAGAAGTCCGAGCCTCCAAAAAAGGAAGTTAAGACTGAGGAAAAGAAGTCCGAGCCTCCAAAAAAGGAAGTCAAGACTGAGGAAAAGAAGTCCGAGCCTCCAAAAAAGGAAGTTAAGACTGAGGAAAAGAAGTCCGAGCCTCCAAAAAAGGAAG
>NZ_JAGCFH010000151.1 GCF_017650195.1 Ruminococcus sp.
AAGTCAGTGCTGACGTTGACAGGCTTGAACACGCAATATCAAATCTGCTTATGAATGCAGTAAAATATGCTCAGACAAAGGTAGCTGTTTCATGTACCAAAGAGGGAATAAGTATCTCCAATGACTGTGCTCCGCTGTCCGATGATACTTTCAAACATATCTTTGACCGCTTTTATACAGGGCGCGACGGCAATACTGGTATAGGACTGTCCCTTGCAAAGGAGTTGATCGAGCTTCACGGGTGGAATATTTCAGCCGAGCGCATAACAGACGGCATTCTGTTCAGGATCGTGTTCTGAACCGGATTCCAAGTAAACAACAGAGTCCTCACAGTATCGGCTGTGAGGGCTTTTTATTGACTTCACGGAGATGTCATGATATAATTGTTAAGCATACATTAATTATGATATCAGAATTTATTTGAATAAAACGGAGATATCCACCATACAGACTTGATTGAATGAAGGAGAATGAATATGAAATACAAACACTATGTTGCTGCCATGACATTGGCAGCACTCTTGCTCACAGGCTGTCAGCATACACAGACTCCCGCTCCTGAGCAGAGCAGTACCATACATACTGCTGAATCAGAGCATAACAGCAGCACACAGACTGCCACAACAGAACAGAGCAGTACCACACAGGCATTGACAGAGACTCAGCCGCCTACAACGGATAACACTCCTCTGACGAACACTGTCCGCTGTGACTCTATCAAGCTGCCTGATGGTATTTTAAACTGCGAAATTGCAGAACGGACAGAAAACGGGATCGGCTGTATTGCCTACAATGAGAATAGGCAGCTGACTTATCTGCACATCAGCGAGGATATGCAGACATCAGAAGCGTTTGTGCTTACATCACCGTCAGATCAGGAACAATACTACAGTACAACGTACCGATGGTTTGACATTGAAGATGACGGGATCTGGGGAATCGTCAAAAACGAGGACCATACGGAAATCGAGCCATATCTCCTCTGCCGCTATGCAAAAAACGGCGAATTAATATCCGCAATTCCCGCAAACGGGCTTCAGGATTATCAAATGTCGGCTTACAGACTTGATGGTGATTTTGAATGTGTGGACGGGATGCTGTATCTGACGCTGTATGACGGCAAAGTCTTGCAGATCGACAAGGAAACAGCAGACATATCTGCCGTATCAGATATAAACAAGGAGGATGACTCCTACAATGAGAAATACCTCTTCTTTGATCGTGATGACAAGCCTGTGCTGCTTCGGAAAAAAGTGGATAGTGTTCCTGACTGCAGCTATATCCGTGAAGCTGTTGTCTCTGAATTTGACCTTGAATCCGGCAGCTGCGGACAGACACTCTATGCCACCGAGGATAATTGGGAACTAAAAAGCTACAGTATCTCCGGACCATACTTCAGAGTTATGAAAGGCTGCGGTAAGTACCGACTTTTCATTAATACAAGCAGCAAACTGATAGGTATTCGTGACGATGGCGAACAGGAAATGCTCATCGACATCGATGCCTCTGACCTCATTAATAATGAAATGATAATTGATCATATCCAGACTCCATACTACACATCAGATATAAAGGGCATAGAGATCATCCCTGTTGATGATACAAAATTTCTGGGGCTTATTAATGTTCAGGGCTGGCTGATAAACCCGGACTGCGAACCGTTTGAGGAGAGATACGCACCATCTCGCACACACGCATTCTGTCTGAAACGAAAGCATGAATCTGAGATCAGTTAAAACCTTTTTCCGCCTTTGAAGTATTGAATTAAACTATAATGAAACAGGCAGATACCTCGATAATGAAGTATCTGCCTGTTTTGTTTCATAGCCTGCGGTATAGTTTTTTCATAATGGTTTTGATGGAATACTTCTGTATTGGTACTGTCCAAACTGAAAAACCTATTTTTTTTATGTGATTGCTTCAGCGTTTGCAGTTACAATATGAGGTTCCAGTTATCCGTAACGGAAATATTGCTCTTTCGGCTGTTTGAAGCATAAAACTCCATAAGCTCGCTGCCAAGTGACTGGCTTGCTTTGTTTCAAATTGGCATTCACGAATCAGCTCTGAGAGCTTCAGATCATTTGCAGGCTTGTCCATGCGCTTTACAAAGTCGTAGTATCCGCTACGAGACACCTCAAAGAAACGACACATCTCGGTGATACTGTATTTTTCCTTATGCCGATAGATGACCAGATATTTGACAGCCGCTTTCACTTCCTTTCTGTAAGCGAGAGAAAATCCCGCATAAGCTCGTTTTCCATTTCGAGCGCCTTAATCTTGGCTTCTTGTCGCGCAACTATATACCGTAATTCAGATAGCTTATCTGATTCTGGATTCAGTTCTCGGCTGGCAGGACGTCCTTTCTTTCTAACAGGTACTCCTGCTGCCAGTTTGCGCTTGTTTCGGTTAATTCGGGTTATGAAATTATGTATTTGCTTTTCTGTGAATCCTAATTTCTGCCCAATTTCTCTTTTGGTATAGCCTTGTTCTTTTAGTTCGAGGATTTCCTTTTCATGTTCGCTGACATGACAATATATCTTTGCCATAATAATGCACCTCCTATGGCTTCTATTATAC
>NZ_JAGCFH010000152.1 GCF_017650195.1 Ruminococcus sp.
CAGCAGAACAATGACTGGAACAATTGGAACAACGGTCAGCAGCAGAACAATGACTGGAACAATTGGAACAACGGTCAGCAGCAGAACAATGACTGGAACAATTGGAACAACGGTCAGCAGAACAACGACTGGAACAATTGGAACAATGGTCAGCAGAATAATGACTGGAATAATTGGAACAACGGTCAGCAGAATAATGACTGGAATAATGGTCAGCAGAATAACTGGAACAACTGGAGTGTAAATGACTGGAATAACCAGAATCAGCAAAACAATGACTGGAACAACTGGAATAACCAGAACCAGCAAAACAATGACTGGAACAACTGGAATAACCAGAACCAGCAGAATAACGGTTGGGACAACTGGAACAATGGTCAGCAGCAGAACAACGACTGGAACAACCAGCAGAACGATAACAACGCTTGGTACAACTGGGACGTTAATAATGACTGGAACAATAACAATCAGCAGTCCGGAAATGTGTCCTCAGGCACTGATATGAACAAGTCTGCTACTATGGCTGACGATTTCAGAACAGGCTCATCACGTTATTTCATAGCTTCTGACGGCTGGGAAAATGGCGATCCATTCGACTGCGGCTGGTATGCTTCACAGACCAGCTTCAGAGATGGTGCTCTCACTCTCAGTATAGACAAGGACAACACCGGCAAATACAACTACGCAGGCGCTGAGTACAGAACAAACGATTTCTACGGCTTCGGCTATTATGAGACCTCGATGCAGGCTATAAAGAACAACGGCGTCGTATCATCATTCTTCACCTATACAGGCGAGTCCGACGGCAATCCGTGGGACGAGATAGATATCGAAATACTCGGCAAGGATACTACAAAGGTCCAGTTCAACTACTACACGAATGGACAGGGCAATCATGAGAAGATGTACGATCTCGGATTTGACGCTTCTCAGGGTTTCCACACCTTCGGATTTGACTGGCAGCGCGATCATATTACATGGTATGTTGACGGAAAGGCTGTATACACAGCTTATGACAATATCCCACAGACTCCCGGAAAGATCATGATGAATGCATGGCCCGGCAGAGGTGTTGACGAGTGGCTTGCACATTACGATGGAAGAACTCCTCTTACCGCTCGTTATCAGTGGGTTACCTACAATAAACAATGATTAATCCCCCCAAGGTTTAATACTTTTTTCCTAAAAGCAAAACAGGAGCAGTACATCAGTATTGCTCCTGTTTTGTTACATTAATATCGAGCTTATCCAGTACAAAGTCAAAGAGATTCTTGTTTTGATCATTTGCGTCAAGGTCAACGTCCCTTGCACTGTTTTTCCAGCTACTTCCTTCCGGCAGGAGAGAGTAGGCTATATTATGTTGATACCATTCGTTAGCCATATCCTCTGCGGTGCGATAGCTCTGCATATCCGCACTGTGTACCTTGTGAACGGCTGTCAGCGCCTGACATATAATGACTATATCATCGTAGTCGTCTATGAGATATGAATCCTTGATATGCCAGTTATCTGGTTCGTATAGGGCACTGAATACCATACTGTCGTATACGAATTCATATTTCTGAGCTTCTTCGTCAGTACAGTGAATGAATATATCCTCCGGAGATCTCAAAAGGTGATATGCTTCTGTTGAAGTAACGTCAGATGTTGCAACTTCTGTATGTACAGTCGCAGTCTCCGTCGTTACAGACGCTGAGGTAACTGTCGCTGTGACCGTTGTATAAGCTGTCTGCACCATTTCATTCACAGGTACATTGTTGTCACTGCAGCCTGCTGTCAGGACAGCAAGAGTTGTCAAAAGTACAGCCTCAGCGATGATTTTTAATAAACGCATTTATTTCATGACCTTTCCGTGTCATATATCAATGATATCCGTCATTATGCTCTCGGTGACAGGATAAGGGCAAAGACTGAGCTTTGCCTTGTTTGCAAGGACTGAGGCAGCTGACCTTTCAAGTATCTTACGGTCGGCGGATATGGGAGCAAGGCTGGAAATGAACCGTCCGAGCTCAGCTGTATCCGTGAAGCCAACAGCGTTGAGGATAGCTTTTTGTCGGTCACTGTCCACGTATTTAAGGTATTTAGCAAGGAAAGCTCCAACAGCCGCTCCGTGGGGGACACCAGCCTCGTAGGTGAGCATATAGCTGAGGGAGTGCGGGATAGCCGTTCCCGTCTGCGCTATGGACATACCTGCAAGCGCGGCAGTATCCATAAGCGACTGAGCCGCATCTTCATCAAGCTGCCTTGTACCCTCAATAAATGGACGACACTTTGCCCATAGTTCAAGCCCAGGGAATACCGTCATATCGCTGTAAGTATCCGCAAGTGTGCTCACGGCGCTTTCAATAAGATGAGAAAGCGCATCTATCGCCGTATTTGCTAAAATATCTGTCGGAGCTGATAAAAGGTATCTGCCGTCGATCAAAGCAATCTCAGGGAAAACTTTATGCTTCACAGACAGCTTTGTGCGCATATCATGTCGCGTTAGTACAGATACTCCCGTTGCCTCCGAGCCTGTTCCGCAGGTAGTGGGCACAGCAACCATCGGGAGAGCTTCGGCAGGGGAAGTTTCATACAGGAATCCCCAAGGCTTATCGCTGTTCTTTATCATAAGTGCAGCAGCCTTTGCAGCGTCAATTGGAGAGCCTCCGCCTATGCCTATCACAAGATCAGCGCCGCATTGGATTCCCGTATCCCTTGCAGCCATAACAGTTTCAACGGAGGGGTTTTCCTCTGTTCTGTCAAATATTGTATATGTGACGGAATGCTTGTTCAGGGCGTTTATTACATCGTCAAGAGAGCCGTTTAGCCTTGATGAGTTTTTTCCCGTGATTATCAGGGCATGGGAGCCGAGAGTTGCAAGCTCTTCGGAGTGCCTGGCGATGCAGTTTTTTTCGCTGAATATTTTTGTTGGCATATAAAATTTCATATTATTTCCTCATTTATATGTTTTCGTATATTCGTTACGGCGCCGAAAACGCCTGTGCATTCATTATAGCACATTATTCTGTAAACAGCAAGGTATTCGGAGAAAAAGCAGCCGTATTTCAGAGCCGGTTATAAATCTGTAAGCGAAGCCTTACCGATACAAGCACAAAATATACTGATACAAAATGTGCAGCCTCCTTTTACTATAAGTATATTCTCTTCGGCGGATTTTACTATGAACCATATTTCGTTTTGTTTAAAGTGACAAGAAAAAGACAGTATCCAGCTATTTGCTTGCTTTTTTTTTGTTCAAAGGTTATAATAAATGTGTCCGCAATAACCGCCGCAAGGCGGTTATTGCCCTGAACTGTATTCAGGAGCACATCTCGTAAATGATAGAGTAGTAGTTGCAGGACAAATTATTTTTAGTTGTTAAACAGACATTGATTATTATACATGGCTCATACCGGAATATGGGCGCTGCTCAAGCGACTGTATTTTACGGATATGTCGGAAAGACAGGTGTGTTTTATGCATACAAAAAACAAGTATTCGTGGCTTGGACATCTTGATTTCATGGCAGTTGATTTACTTGCGATGATAATATCGTTCATAGCCGCTTATTTTATAAAATTCCGCAATCTCAGCTTTATAAACAGTCCCGACTGGCTGAGGCTCATACTTCTTTTTTCAGGATTGAATATCGTTATCGCTCTTGTAAAGAATCCATACAGCGGAATACTAAAGCGCTCATATTATATGGAAATAATAAGAGCCATGCAGCTTACATTCTACAACCTTATCTCCGTGGCGCTGGTGCTTTACATATTCAAGATAGGATCTACCTATTCGCGAGCCGTATTCATCATGATGTACTTCTTCTACTTTTTGCTTTCGCTGTTAATGAAGTATATATGGAAGCAGCTTGTGGTTTCGAAGAAGATAGTTCCTTACAATACAAGACCAGTATCGCTTTTTATTATTAGCAGTAGAGATGAGATAGAGAGTACGCTCACAAACGTTGCAGCAGGAGATTTTGATATCTATGATGTAAAGGGATTGTACTTCACCGATGATGACAGCTGTGAAGAATACAGCGGAATACCTGTCGTCAGCGGTGATTTCGCAGACTATATTATAAAGAACAACATAGACGATGTATTGATAGCCGTTCAGCCCAATGCTGTGAGCAATGCGGATTACAGAAAGCTAATAGGCAACGCGGTGAATATCCATATAAGTATAGAAGCGGCTATAGGTATGCAGACAGAAGATCAGTTTATATCTGAGGTGGGCATATACAGGACATTGAGCGTGGGCGCGTACTCCTTTACTCCGAGCACGTTGCTCTATCTTGGCCTGAAAAGGTTGTTGGATTTTATTATAGGCATATTTGGACTTCTGATACTCATACCCGTTTCCCTGATAATAAAGGCAGCTTCGCTACTATCGGGAGATAAGGGGAGCATCTTCTACACTCAGAAGAGAGTCGGTCTCAACGGAAAGACCATAAGAATACTCAAGTACCGCACAATGGTGAAGGACGCAGATAAAAAGCTAAAGGAACTTCTGAAGGAGGAAAAGTACCGCAGGGAATGGGAGGAAAATCAGAAACTGACAAACGACCCGAGGATAACAAAGGTCGGACGTGTGCTGAGAAAGCTTTCCGTGGACGAATTCCCTCAGTTCATTAACCTTATAAAGGGGGATATGAGTCTTGTGGGCCCCCGTCCGCTAGTAGAGGGTGAGCTTGAATCACATGAAGGTCTTAAGCTCTATCAGAAGGTTAAGCCAGGCATGACAGGGTGGTGGGGCTGCAACGGAAGATCGAACATAGAGTACCGTGAAAGGCTTGAACTGGAATACTATTATATAAAGCATTTTTCTATGTATCTTGACATACTCTGCGTATTGAGAACAGTTTTTGCAGTGCTTAAAAAGGACGGAGCAGAATGATATAAAAGCTACCTGAAAAATATTAGGAGAAAAACATGAAGAGTAAAGAACTGACGGATATAAGGAAATTCAGCCTGCTTGCCCCTGATGAAAACAGTATATACTTTAAACTTGGTGCAAATACTGCTACCGATCTTTCCGTAGATTTTATTACTGAGAGCATTTCTGGAAACTCCACGGAGCAGTCGGTGCTGAAAAAGATACTTCTTGAAATGCCTACGGATGAGAAGACTATAAACTACCGCAGGGAGATATACTCAGAACTGAGAGACAATGTGGAGCTATGCGGAAAGCTTTATGATATATTTGACGCAATGCAATTCTATATGAATGAGCGTCCTGTGCAGATAGGAGAAAGCTCCACCATGCTCGAATTTCTAATGCGTCTGAGGTCGCTGGAGGGGTATATCAGCTCCGTAATGAAGATAAACGAGGTCATTGATGGCTTGGAGTTCAGGTCAGAGGGAATGAAAAGGTTTGCCGGTTACATACACGATATATATAATGACAGCGGCTTCGAGGAGCTTTCAGAGGATATCGCCGCAGTCAGTGATGATGTCAATGATATAAAGAGCATTACCATAGGGATAAATCTTGACAGTGAGTTTTACCCAAAGGAAACAGGCATCGTATCACTGAACAAGTTTTATTTTTACCGTCAGAGCGTTCTCCAGCGCTTTGCGAAGTTCCATTTTAAGGATCAGAAGAACGACAAGGATCTTATGCAGTTCTCTATGGAAATGCCGGATAATGAACTTCTCCGACTGCATCAGAAGTACAGGGGCATACCCTCTCCCACAAACCGGGCTACGGATACGCCTCTTATGAACAATCTAAACACCATTATGGAGCGTATGCTGCCGTCCATGACCTCGAAGCTGAAAAAGGTGCTCAACAGGTACGTGGACGTAAGCGGAAAAGCCCTTTCGGGACTTGCAGACGAGCTTCTATTCTATCTCCGCTTTATCGGTCTCGAAAGGAAGCTCACAGAGCTCGGCGTACCCTGCTGTATGGCGGAGAGCTCTGACGGCGACACTGTCCTCAGGGACTTCTGCAATGTGAAGCTTGCTATATGCCGTATCAAGGGAGAAGTCGATGAAGATATCGTCTGCAACGATATAGGCTTCAGCAGGGATAGGACAGTGCATATACTCACGGGACCTAACCGCGGCGGCAAAACCATACTCACTCAGGGCATCGGACTTGTGTTCCTGCTTTACCAAAGCGGAGTGTTCGTACCAGCGTCTTCGGCTAGGATACGTCTCTGCGACGGTATATATACTCATTTTCCAGTGGAGGAGGAGAAGACGGTCTCTCTCGGAAGGTTGGGTGAGGAGTCCGAAAGATTCAACGTGATATGCAGGACAGCAGGAAAGGACAGTCTTCTGCTGTTCAACGAATCCTTTGCGACCACGAGCCATTCGGAGTCAATGTATATTGCGGAGGATGTCCTGAAATATCTCTGCTGTATCGGAGTACGGACGGTATTCAATACCCATATACACGAGCTTGCTGAAAATGCAGACAATATAACCTCCGGTGCAGGTTCGGGCTATGGAGCCGTCAGCGTTGTCATGGAGAACGACAACGGAAGGCGTTCATACAGGATAAGCTACAAAAAGCCCGACGGTAAGAGCTATGCTCATGAGATAGCCTATAAGTATGGCATAACCTTTGAGCAGCTAATTGAGAGAAAGGATAAGTCTGCAGAAATACAGCCTTGACCGGCTGTGATTATGTGGTATAATATGCAATTGCGAACATCTGACTTGCTAAAAATGTTATTGATCCAAATAAAAATGCAAAAGGCAGTCCCGAAATATTGACTGCCTTTTGCGCATATATGGAGTAATTAAGAAAAAGTTGAGTTAATAGTCAGGACCTTTCGCCGACGATTGTTGATATGCGGTCCTGCATCATTTTGGCTGCTTTCTCAGCAGTCTTTTCGCCTGCGAAGAAGGCGTCCGCCTCTTCAAAGCATACCTGCTTTACGTCGTAGTCCATGGTACTCACAAGGGTATTGCAGGACAGCACATAGCGCTCACATTCGTCCCTTTCTTCCTTTGTAAGTGGAAATATTGTAAAACCGAGCTTTGACTGTATGCTCGGAACATCTTCCAGCTCGAGTTCTTTGTTATAATCCTGCAATGTCATGCTGTGATCCATTGCTATTTCAAAGCTCTTCTTAAGTATCGGCAGACCGTATCCGGAATTATGCCAGCTGTTTTCCTCATCATAGCTTATATTTCTTGATCTAAGGACAAATTTTACGAATTCCCATGCGCCGTCTCTGACCTCGCTCTTTCCGTTTATTGCAAATATCTCGTTCAGCCTGAGCCTTCCGCCCTTGCCGTCAGATGAGGGATAGCCTGCCATTATCACATCGTCGCCGCCGAACTCCTCATATTTCAGCTGTGCTGAGTATCCGCTTGCCCGTGAGATTATATCCTTGTCGTTCGCAAGCCAGTATGCCTTATCGGTGTAATACATCTGATGGCCGTAGGGATCGTCCTCCTTGCTTGGCATATCCAACTTATCGACAAAGCGGTCGCAGAATTTGAGCAGCTCTATGAAATCGGGCTCGTCAAAATGGCATTTTCCGTTTTCAAAGTCAACTATGCCGCTCTGTCCCTCAAGGAACATCTCCAGCATCTCGTCCTTTGTATTGCCGTCATACTTGTGCTCAGCCTCAACGCTGTCATAAATGTCCATCATTTCCTTTACAGTCCAGTTCTCGTGATCGAGGTACTTTTTCTTGACCGCGATAGTGTCCACACTGAAATCCGGAGTTATTGCGTAAAGATGACCGTCTTTGCTCTCAATGGCGCTGAGTATATTGGGTACTATGGTATCGCGGCTGAACTCGCTGTCACTGTCCATATAGCTGTACAGGTCTGCAAGGAAGCCCTTGCTGCCGAGGAG
>NZ_JAGCFH010000014.1 GCF_017650195.1 Ruminococcus sp.
GACATAGCCCATATTCTTTTGCAGTTTATCCGAAAGCAGCTTATTGTATATTACATTTTCCGTATAATTTTTGTCCTTGAAAACAAGCGTCACAAATAAGCCCACATCGGATGTAAAGAGTTTGTATCTTCCGGCATCCTTCTCAAGTGACATTCCCACACTGGGGTCATTAGCATGATAAGCAATATTAACCGTGTATGAGCTTAACATATCAGGTAACAAATCTCGCACCTGCTCGGAACGGGCCCCCTCACGCGCATTTGACAACACATATCTGGATGCATTGCTACTAAGGTTTGCCGGTATAGCATCATAAATGTCACCGGCTAGACCGGACGCATCGATTTTTGTAAAATCTTCTTCGTAAAGATCTATAATCTCTCTCTTAGTATCATCCACCGCCTGCAGATTATTCTGCTCCAAATATGTTTCTATGGCCTGCGGCATACCGCCTATAAGCATATACAATCTAAATATCCTCATAAGGTTTCTATGCATCACGTTTCCGGCAGGTCGCTTCTTTTCCAAAAGCGTTTTTATCGTCTGAACTGTCAGTTCATCACCAATTGCCCACAAAAACTCCTCAAAGTCCATAGGATACATGGATATTTTATGTTCTTCGCTGGGAATCAAAATGTCTTTCGTATTCTTCCTGATAGATATTAATGATCCTGTTTCGATATATTTGTATCTACCATCAGCCACAAGATACTTGATAGCCTGCCTTGCTTTCGGAAGTAACTGAACTTCATCAAAAATAATTACTGACTCTTTCTCGTATAACCTGGTCCCGGTTAACTGCTGCAACTGCAGAAAGAAAAAATCCAAATCATAGGTATCATCAAACAGTTCTTTTATCTCCTTGCTTGTATGTGCAAAGTCAATCATGATATATGATTTAAACTCTTTCTTAGCAAATTCTTCAGCTATTGTAGATTTGCCGACTCGTCTCGCACCCTTAATCAGTAGCGCATATTTTTCGCTTCTATTCTCTTTCCACTCAAGAATTTCGTCATATATTTTTCTTCTAAATACAGGTTTTTCCATTTATACCCACCTCTTTCTACTGAAAGTATATCTCAAATCCCCGTTAGTGTAAACACAAATTCCGCGCGAATCCCCGTATAATTCCATTGATAATTTACGCGAATCCCCGTTAAAACCTTCTCCCTATGAGAAAATTTTGAGAAAAATGCAAGAAAAAAGGAAGCAGCTGCCTCCTACAACAACTCCTCCTTTCGTTTAATTTCTCAGCATTTCGCGCTATTTCGCCGGTTCTTCAACTAAGAATCCCGATTTTGTGCCATTTTGAAGCCGGTTTTCTTCGTTTCCGATTCCCGTCATCACTCATAAAATGTGTGGCCTAACAATATTGCCCCCTATGCACAATCAAGCTGTTGAAATATTTATTCCGTTCCTCACAGACTCTTACTTCAGATTCTTGGAATATTTCTGAATTATTTTAAGTACCGTGTCACCGTTGTAGAGATAATCGTTTAGTGTAACCATTTGCCACCCCCGTTTTTATCTTTCAAAATCATGCTTTATCATCCTGACCACAGTATTTGAATCTCCCGGCGTAATAAGGTGCGTATACTGCCCCGGTATTGTACCGAATGTCGAAACAGACTTAACATCGGTCATTTGCAGAAGATAATCTATCATGTTCTTTTTGGAAGCATTGCGATTATAGATTTTTAAATAGGTGTATCCTTCGTACTCGCTCGAATCCGAAACCGTGATTTTAAGAAGTCGGTCAAAACCCGCTGCCTTAAATGAACTTAGCACGTCCGCGATTCTTTCTTTTTTATCTACGGTCATGTAGTAGACAACATTTTCATTTTCGGGAGCGCGCCTGTTTATATAGTTTCGATATGGAGATTTCCTGAGTTCCTCAACAATCCTGTTATATATTTCACTGTCGGTTTTATTGTAATAAATCAGTACGGTATCGTCTATTACTATGTTGGCAAAAAAGGGCTGTTCCAGCTTTTCAAAGAACTTTGACACCTCCCGGGCAATCTCCATCGGAATGATATAAACCTTCTCAAATCTTTTTTCGCTTATATTAAAAAGTGCCGCCCCGTCCATGGCTATCACAGGCAGTTTTAAGCGAATATCCCTTAGGGGGTCTATCAGTGAAGCCGGTGTCCTGATGGTTGAAATGGTGAAATTAAGCCCTTCGTCAATCATCCTGTTAAGTTCCACGCGACTGTATGCCGAAAGGTTGTTGTTCTCATTAAATAAAGTGTCGTCGAGGCCTGAAATAAACAGCGTGTCCTGATTCTTTTTTCGCTTAAACCTGAAAAGATTAAGCCCCACACCGATAGCGATACCTATCATCGTATCAAGCACACGATTTAAAACGAACAGGTACGGATTAATATCGTTTGCGTGATTAACAACGATGCTTAAAAAGACCACGCAGGAAAAATAGGAAGCATTCCTCCTGTTCAAAATGACTGTCGTGTAGATAATCGGCACTATAAAAGCCGCAACCGTCAGGGCTCGGGCACAAACAGCCAAGTATCCGTCCAGAGAAACACTGTTAAACATAACCAAAACAATCAGGCCGTATAACGCCCCGATAAATGTGCCCTCAGTTCTTTGTATTGCGTTTTTCTTTGTATCTGATGCGTAATCCTGCATGCACCAAAGTGCAGACAGCTGGGAGTAAAAAACTATA
>NZ_JAGCFH010000153.1 GCF_017650195.1 Ruminococcus sp.
TATCCCCCCTCAAATAATATGATTTAAAGGGTGATTTTTATGAAAAAAACAAGAGAATTATTGATTGCAGCTATTCTGATATTTTCAGCTGTAGTGTGTATATTTGCCTCAGGGACAATCGGAGTGTCCGTAAATGCTGCATTGCAACGCTGTCTGACAGCTGTAATACCTTCCCTTTTTGCAATGATCGCAGTTTCGTCACTGCTGATCCGCAGTGGTTCTATTACATATGCGGGCAGATTTTTTCATAAAGCAGGCAGATTCCTGTTTGGTATGGACGGAGACATTTTTCTTATATTCCTTTTTTCAAACATAGCAGGATATCCGGTTGGAGCACGTATGCTTCTGACGTATTATGAGGCCGGACGGATCACCAAACGCGAAACTGAACTTCTTGAAGGAGTTTGCTTCGGAGCTGGCCCTTCTTTTATTTACGGGTGCATCGCATTTCAGCTTTACCATTCACAAAATATAGGTTTACTGATCAGTATATCTTCTGCAGCGGCAAGTATTACTGCAGCGCTAATACTTTCTTTTTTTCTTCGGAAACAAAAACCAAACACCCCGGAACAGAGCACCATAACCTTTCATTCTGCTATGCTTCCCGAATGCATATCTTCAGCCGGACGTTCCATTGCTGAGATATGTGCTGCTATACTCGGATTTGCCGTATTGTCAGCCACCCTGGCATATACCGGAATACTTCCTGCCGCTGCTGATTTACTATCAAAGCTTAATGGAACGGACTATCTTGTTTCAGCCGGCATTATCTGTTCATTTCTGGACGTTACTGCCATTGGTTCACTCCCCGAAAATGATTTTACTCTTCTCCCAGTAATATCCGCATTGGTAACATTCGGCGGAGGCTGTGTATTTATGCAGCTTACCGCAATATTTCGTGGAAAGCTTTCATTGATTCCTGCTATAGTGATCCGCGTCGGAACCTCTATAATAAGCTATATCATCTGCAAGATACTGCTTCCGTTTTTTATCTCAGGAGAAATAGTTTCCGCATCCTTGACTCCGCATATTCACAGCAAACCATCCCCTGTACCATCGGTTATACTAGCAATAATGACTGCCATGATATTCGTGCAATACGAAAAGAGCCGGAAAGCATAACTTTCCGGCTCAAATCAATTATCTTTGTTTTTTCGTTTAACCCGAAGTTTCACAAAGAACTCCGAGAGAAGCTCAGCACACTCATCTTCCATAATTCCGCCGATCACTTCAGGCTTATAGTTATATGGATAATCAAACATTTTCTGTACTGATACGGCTGATCCGCTTTTCAGATCATATGCTCCAAAAAAGACGGTATCAATTCTGGAATTGATTATCGCTCCGCAACACATGGGACATGGTTCAAGCGTAACATATATCGCACAGTCTGGCAGCCGCCAGCCGCCAAGCTTCCTGCAGGCTTCATCTATGGCCATTATTTCCGCATGAGCTAAAGCATTCTTTGCGCCTTCGCGCATATTCCTGCCTTCACCGACGATCTCGCCAGTCGATTTCTTAACTACTACTGCACCAACCGGAACTTCACCTGCATCGAATGCATCACGGGCAAGTTCTAGCGCACGCTCCATATATCTGTCTGTCACTGTGTCAACCTCACTGTTGCATAAGCAAGACATATAAGCAATACCGCTGAATACGGGAATGTCTTTAGCGCAAAACCGAATCTACGCCATCTGGAATATTCGGAACTGTAAAGAGCAATTCCGCCTTTTTTCCTTCGAACGAATGCGATCCAGAAAACCACAAAACCGATTATACCGGCTGCCAGCGTTATCATCATAAAAATGTTTCTGGTTAGCGGCATTTTTTCTGTTCTGTCAGTCTCAAGAATCAATAAAGCAAGGTTGTACATCTTGTAAACAATGCTTACTGAAATAGCTGTAAACATTGTACCGCTGCTGACCATGCCATATCCAGCGACAAGAGAAATAAGAATCGTCACAGGCATAGCGCGGAAATCCTGAGTAAGAAGTCCTGCTGTCAGTGCTGTAAATATTATTGCAAACGGATCACCAAACTGCCTCAGCGCAGCAAACATCGCTCCTCGGAAGAATATCTCCGAAATAATTGACATTATCACGACGTCAAATATAGTATAAACGAGAAATTCCGTCTGATCCCAAACATAGAGATCCGCATCTATACTACGGAAATAATCATATATCTCCTTGGACTCACTGGAATAAGCGCTTGGAAGACTTGTAGCAGTACATATTATAAGCGTCAGTGATATCGCTCCGACTAATGCAAGGCTGTTGTTCATTTTTCCCATGAACTCAACCTTTCTCGGGAATTTGAACTTGATATGTGCATAAATAGCCGGTACAACTATCTTCAGAACTGATACAACTATCAATGCAGCAACTATCTCCATACTTCCTCCGTATATGGAAGAATTGAAGAAATTTGCATGAATATCAAAACCAAGAAGTGTGAAAAGTGATATTCCGAGTTTTCCGATTACATCCTCAGTAACAAGCCACATCAGAGCAGCAATACCGATGATGTATACTATATGCGTAAGTGACTCCTTTTCCGCCTCTTCAACGGAATGTGCTACAAATCCTTTACTCTCAACATATACTTTTTCATTTTTGTTTGCAACAAAATTGAAAGCACAGTGATTATCTTTGTTCCGGCGCCACTTTTTGAATTTTTCGTTATAGAATTCATTCTGCGTTGAGTAGTCGAATTCGTCGATAACATTTACTATACTTTTAGGTGTTTCATCACTCATTCGACCACCTCCTTGTTGATACAATTCACTAATTTAAATCTACTTTATATTATATCATAATAGTGGTTTAATAATGTTATTTTTTTATCCTTAGTATATGAACAAAATGTTAATTCGGTTATTCCATCACGTGATCAAGTGCACAGTAGAAGATACGCTGAACGTGCTCATCACAAAGCGAATAGAAAATAGTCTTTCCGTCACGTCGTGTCGTGACAAGTCTTGCCTGTTTAAGAACACGCAGCTGATGTGAAATAGCTGACTGTGTCATTCCGAGAAGCTTGGCGATATCGCATACACACATCTCGCTTTTGCACAGAGCTGAAATAATTCTGAGCCTTGTCGGATCTCCAAAAACCTTAAGGAGCTCTGCAGCATCATATAACGCTGATTCATCCGGCATAGTTCCTGATACTTTATCCGTAACACCATCGTGTATGTTCTTATTTACGCAAACGTGCTCTCCCATTTTCTTTCTCCCGTCTTAGAACATAGGTATTATCGACACTATCTGCATTGTCAGGAAGACTGCAAATGCACTGAAAACAAATCCGATAATACATGTAAGGATTGTCCATATATCATATACTTTTTTACTTCTCTTGCTATACAATACTTTATATGTGCGGTCGGTACGGTACATCTTGTCGTTGAGTATCATTTCACTTGGAAATATGCATGGGTATTCGGTACCATCAACTTCATAATACGCAACTTTAAAATTGCCTTTCGGCGCTTTGTCCACACGGGTGAACTTTGCTTCCCTTCTCTTTGTGAACAGCATTCTCACGCAGAAGTAAGCAAACATGAACATCATAAGCACAATTGTGAGCTCAATCAATGCAAGTCCGCCTAAAACAAGCATTTCATTGCTGACACCAAGTATTTTGCAGAATACAATAATTACTATCAATGCTATGACAAGTTCCATGAGCTCACCCCCGTCCGCTTGTTAATAACAACGACACGTTCTCAAGTATGTATTATTCTATCATATTTATGCAAAAAAGTCAACTTTCAGCCATTTTAACAATATATTATTTCCGTTTTTGGTCAAAAAAACTGATAATCCCCCTCTTGATTTTTCTTCATACAAATGGTATAATATTATATCATACTGTGCAGTCAACAGCACTATGTCTGCACAGAAAAACGAGTTAGGAGTTTAATTATATGAAGTACGGACATTTTGATCTTGAAAACAAGGAATATGTCATCACAAATCCCGCTACTCCCGCACCATGGGCAAACTATCTCGGTGATCCAGAATATGGCGCTATGATCTCAAATAACGCTGCAGGATACAGTTTTGTTAAGTCAGGCGCTAACGGACGTATATCACGTTTCCGTTTCAATTCCGACATGGCACTTCCGGGACGTTATATTTATATCCGTGACAATGAAGCAAACGATTACTGGTCAGCTTCATGGCAACCTGTTGGCAAGCCGCTTGACAAGTACAAGAGTGAATGCCGTCACGGTACTGCATATACAATAATCTCCGCAGAATACACAGATATTAAATCTGAGGTTACATATTATGTTCCATATGGCAAGACATTTGAAGTATGGCGTGCTAAGGTAACTAATGCTTCTGATAAAGAAAGAAAGCTTTCCGTTTACGGAATGGTTGAGTTTACAAACGAGCCTAACTATGAGCAGGATCAGGTTAATCTCCAGTATACGCTTTTCATCACTCGTACAAGCTTCGAGGATAACCGTATAATCCAGCATATGAATGAAAACACAGGATTTGACGAAACAGGTTCCAATCACAAGGAGCGTTTCTTCGGTATGGTAGGTCAGCCTGTAACAGGCTACAATGGTTCTCTCAGCAACTTCATCGGACCTTACAGAACATTCTCAAATCCTATAGCTGTTGAGTCTGGTAAGTGCGACGGCGTAATGAACTTCAACTCCAATTCATGCGGCGCTCTTCAGAGTGATATCACTCTTGCTCCCGGAGAAACCAAGGAATTTGTATTTATCATGGGTCAGCGCAACAGTGCCGAGGCAGCTGTTATACTTAACGAATACAAGGCTGCAGGTAAGGTAGACGCTGATATCAAACAGCTCAAGGACTACTGGCACGGTCAGCTTTCAAATTTCCAGGTTGAAACTCCTTCTGATGAGTTCAACAACATGATCAATGTATGGAATGCTTATCAGTGCTTCATTACTTTCATATGGTCAAGAGCAGCATCATTTGTTTACTGCGGTCTCCGTAACGGATACGGCTACCGTGATACCGTTCAGGATATCCAGGGCATCATTCACCTTGATCCAGAGCTTGCTGCAGAAAAGATCCGTTTCATGCTTTCTGCACAGGTCAGCAATGGTGGCGGTCTCCCACTTGTTAAGTTCACTCACAATGCAGGTCACGAAACCTGTCCTGATGAGAACGACGAACACAGTGTTTACGCAAAGGAAACAGGTCATCCTTCATATCGTGCTGACGATGCGCTCTGGCTCTTCCCGACTATTGTAAAGTACCTTGGTGAAAGCGGCAACAAGGCATTCCTCGATGAGGTTATCACTTATGCCGAAGAAGGCGGCGGTGAAGCTACAGTCTATGAACATCTCAAGAACGCTATAAGATTCTCACTTGAGCGTCTCGGCAGTCACGATATGCCCGCTGGTCTTCACGCTGACTGGAACGACTGTCTACGTCTTGGTGCACAGGGCGAATCCACATTCGTTGCTTTCCAGCTTTACTATGCAATGACAGTTATCAAGGATATGGCTGTATCTCGCGGTGACAATGAATATGTTGACTATATTACAGGCGTTCAGAAGAAGCTCGGCGATGCTCTTGAAAAGTGCTGGGACGAAGACAGATTCATCAGAGGTATCCGCGATAACGGCGTTATCGTTGGTGCAAAGAAGGATCCAGAAGCTAACATGTGGCTCAATCCGCAGAGCTGGTCTGTAATCTCTCGCTTTGCTTCAGAAGAACAGGCTGAAAAGGCAATGAACAGCGTTCATGATATTCTTAATACACCTTACGGAGCAAAGCTCCTTGAACCTCCATATAAGTATCATCACTTCAGCGGTGCTCTGATGCAGGTATTCAACCTTGATACCAAGGAAAACGGCGGTATCTTCTCACAGTCACAGGGCTGGCTCATCCTTGCTGAAGCACTTCTCGGCCACGGTGACCGTGCATTTGAGTACTTCCTCGAAAGCTCTCCTGCTGCAATGAATGATAAGGCTGAGATCCGTGTTATGGAACCATATGTACATGGTCAGTTCACTGAATCAAAGGCTTCTCCATATGAAGGACGTTCACATGTACACTGGCTTACCGGAACAGCTTCAACAGTTATGGTCGGTTGTGTTGAGGGCATCTGCGGCATGCGTCCTGACCTCGGCGGTCTTAAGATTGATCCTTCTATCCCTGCTTCATGGGACGGCTTCAAGATTTTCAAGAACTTCCGCGGTAAGAAGCTCAACATCACTGTTGACAACGCTGCACATGTTCAGTCTGGTGTTAAAGAGATCATCCTTAATGGTACAAAGCTTGATGGTAATTATATTCCTGCCGACAA
>NZ_JAGCFH010000154.1 GCF_017650195.1 Ruminococcus sp.
AGCTTAAAAACCTTAAAAACGACGTTACTATCTGCGGATATCTGCTGAACACATCAGCTTCTGACTATGCTGTGGACAAGCTATGCGCCGAGTACGGCGTTCACTTCTACAGCGAAAACGGTGACCTTGCGGAGCTCCTTTCGCTCCGAGGACTTATTGCAAAGCTTCGTACCGAGATAGAGTCCGAGGGCATGACAGAACTCCTTGAAAAGGTTGAGCTGCCTCGTACTGAGGTGCTTGCCTCAATGGAGGACGCAGGCGTTCTTATAGACAAGAAGGGTGTTGAGGACTTCGGCGTGTCACTTTCAGAAATGACAGAGGAAACTCAGCAGATGATATACGACGAGGCAGGTCATGAGTTCAATATATCTTCGCCGAAGCAGCTGGGAACGGTCCTCTTTGAGGAAATGGGACTGCCTGCAAAGAAGAAGACAAAGAGCGGATATTCCACAAATGCAGAGGTGCTGGAAGAGCTGAGAAACTATGCTCCGATAGTTGACAACGTGCTGAAATACAGGCAGTATACAAAGCTGAATTCCACCTATGTTGTGGGGCTTCTTGACAAGATAGCTCCCGACGGACGTATCCATACATGGTTCAGACAGACCGAGACAAGAACAGGACGTATTAGCTCTACGGAGCCGAATATGCAGAATATTCCTGTCCGCACCGAGCTAGGCGCACAAATGAGAAAGTTTTTCACCGCTGGCGAGGGAAAGGTGCTTATTGACGCAGATTACAGCCAGATAGAGCTGAGAGTTATGGCTCATCTCTGCGGCGACGAGAATATGACTGAAGCATTTACCTCCGGTGAGGATATACACACCTCGACTGCGGCTCAGGTATTCGATATGCCTCTGTTCATGGTCACTCCCGAGATGAGAAGTGCCGCAAAGGCTGTAAACTTTGGTATAATTTACGGCATAGGTGCCTTCTCTCTTGCAAAGGACATCGGTACTTCCGTTGCCAAGGCAAAGAAGTACATTGCAGACTATCTTGCAAAGTATCCAAAGGTAAACGAGTTTATGGAGAATACGGTGGACAGCGCCTTCAGGGACGGCTATGTTACCACTATGTTCGGCAGAAAGCGCCGTATACCAGAGCTTTCCTCGTCAAACAAGGTGTTGCAGGCGGCCGGAAAGCGTATTGCAATGAATACTCCCGTGCAGGGAACGGCAGCAGACCTTATCAAGATAGCAATGATAAACGTTTACAACCGTCTCAAAGTGGAAAAGCTCAATGCTAAGCTGATATTGCAGGTTCACGACGAGCTTATAATTGAGTCGGATACAGCTTGTGCGGACAGGTGCGCGGAGCTTCTTAAGGAGGAAATGCAGGGCGTTTATGATATGAAGGTTCCCCTTGCAGTTGATGTTCATACAGGGCATTCGTGGTATGACGCTAAGGGCTAATGTGTAATTAGTGAATAGTATGGGCGACGAAACGTTGCCAATGTATGGCTTGTGCAATAATATAAAAACATGTAGGGGCGCATATTATGCGCTAGCAAATAATAATATACATTGATAAGGTGAGAACCGATGAATAATTCTCAATTCTCAATTCTCAATTCTCAATTAAGCTACGAGGATCTTTCCAATCTTGACAAGCTTTGTATCGGAGTGGACGGCTGGTCTGCAGAGGACTTCCGCTCGGAAGCTGAAAAAGACGGCGGCATAGTTCTTGCGGCATACTGCGGCGAGGAGCTGGCAGGTCTTATAGCTGGCTTTACAGCCGCAGATACGGGAGAGATACTCACCGTAGCGACTGCTCCTAAGTACCGCAGACAGGGTGCGGCGAAAATACTTATGGAAGCCTTCCTTGATGCCGTACCGGACGGGGTGGAAACTATAGCCCTTGAAGTAAGGCAGTCAAACACCCCTGCTATTGCTTTGTACGAATGCTTTGGATTTGAAATGGCAGGAGTGCGGAAAAGGTTTTACCGTGAACCTGTTGAGGACGCTAATGTAATGGTGCTTAATCGTAGAGGTGCACAGTGTGCGCCCGTTAATGCATAATGCGTAATTGTAGGGGCGACGTACTGTCACTCTCAAAAACATATATAAACGGCAAATGCCGTACTAATAAATGAAAGAAGATAAAGTATGCTTATACTCGGAATAGAAAGCTCCTGCGACGAGACCGCCGCAAGCGTTGTAAAGGACTGCCGGACTATACTCTCCTCAGTCGTATCTACACAGATAGAAGAGCATAGAAAGTACGGCGGAGTAGTGCCGGAGATAGCTTCACGGAGGCACTGTGAGAATATCCTCGGGGTTGTAAGTCAGGCTCTTGACGAGGCCCAGGTGAAGCTCTCAGACCTCGACGGCATAGCTGTTACTTACGCACCCGGACTTATCGGAGCTCTCCTTGTGGGAGTGAGCTTTGCCAAGGCTCTGGCCATGTCATCGGGGAAGCCGCTCATACCTGTACATCACATAGCAGGTCATATTGCAACGAACTACCTGACCTTTCCCAACCTTGAACCGCCTTATCTCTGTCTTGTGGCAAGTGGAGGTCACAGTCATATAATAGAGGTTCTCAGCTATACTGATTTCCATGTAGTAGGAAGAACTCACGATGACGCGGCAGGAGAGTGTTTTGACAAATGCGCAAGGGCTATGGGGTTTCCGTATCCCGGCGGAGTACATATTGACAATGCCGCTCAGACGGGCGACAGGAACGCATTCAGGCTGCCTCACCCGGCTGTTTCTGGAAGCGAGTTTGATTTCAGCTTCTCCGGACTTAAGACCAATGTTATAAACCTTCTCCACAACGCGGAGCAGAAGGGGAAAGACATAAACAGGAACGATCTTGCGGCAAGTCTTCAGGCGACTATCGCTGAGATACTCACAGACAAGACTATTCGAGCTGCCGAAGCTCTCGGCTATAGAAAGGTGGCTCTTGCAGGTGGCGTTTCCGCCAATACGGGAGTGCGTGCTGCACTGTCGGGAGCCTGTGCAAAGCGTGATTTTGAGTTTTATATGCCCGAGAAAAAGCTCTGCGGCGACAACGGCGCTATGATAGCCTGTCAGGGAAGCTACAACCTCCTTGCTGGTATTACTGCCGACGAGAGCCTTAACGCTGTGGCAACTCTGTCTATGGACGACCTCAGTAAAAAGTAAGATGAAAGCTGCACTTAATAGTGCGGCTTTTTTGTATATGTGCGTTTATTTCCGGACATAATAGCACTGAGGTGAAAAGTATGAAAGAAAGGGGACTGCTGTCATCCCTTGATGGCAGTATAGCCGAGATACGTCGTATCTCCGGGGACTCCTCTGATGTGTTGATAAACCGCTTTGTGACGGGCGGTATACACTGCGCCCTGCTCTGCTGCGAGGGTATGGCATCAGCGTCGGTCATAACTGAGCTAATATTTGAACCAATAACGGGTATAGAAAAAAAGAACAGCCCCGAAGAGCTATTTCATTATATATCTGAGGAGCTGCTTTTATCCACAGACCGTCCAGAGGTTAATGACTACGATACACTGTTCAGGCTTATGAACTCAGGCTTTGTCGTGCTACTGGCAGAGGGCATGGAAAGCGGTCTTGCATTCGGGGTTCAGGGTTATGCTTCAAGAGGTGTGCAGGAGCCCTCCGGAGAGGGCAATATCATGGGGGCTCATGAGGGTTTTACGGAAACAATACGTGTGAATATGTCACAGATACGTAGAAGATTGAAAAGTCCGGAGCTGGTCATGGAACTTTTCACAAAGGGAAGCAGAAGCCATACGGATATGTGCCTATGCTATATGAAGGACCGCGTCCCAGAGGCGCTCGTGTGTAAGATAAAAAGCTCCCTTGAAGGCATGGAGATGGAAGCGGTGCTTACAACGGGATATATCCGCCCTTTTGTCGAGAATGACAGCTTTGAGCTCTTCGATTCTACCGGCACTACTGAGCGGCCTGATGTGCTCTGCTCGAAACTGATTGAGGGCAGAGCGGCAATATTCGTTGACGGAGTACCTTATGCGGTAGTGGTACCCCGGCTTTTCTGCGAGAGTTTTCAGACTCTTGACGATTATGCCTTTAAGCCCTATTACAGCACCTTCATACGCTGGCTGAAATATCTTGCCTTCCTTGCGGCTGTGCTTCTGCCTTCTTTCTATGTTGCGATAGTCATGTACCATCCGGAACTGCTCAACAGTACACTTTTCATGCTCCTTGTGGAAGCCGAGAAAAAAGCTCCGCTGTCCATAGTTTCTGAGGCAGTCTTCGTGCTGCTGATGTATGAGATCATACGTGAGGCTGGAGTGCGTCTGCCGAAGCCAGTAGGGGGAGCGGTAAGTATAATAAGCGGACTTATCATAGGCGATGCGGCTGTGAATTCCGGACTTGTCAGCACGCCTCTTCTAACCATGACGGCTCTTGCAGTGCTTGGCGGACTGGTAGTACCAGATCTAAATCAACAAATAACAGTGCTGCGCTTCGCTTTTATCATAGCAGGCGGCGTTCTCGGACTTTTTGGAATTAGCCTGCTTGCCTGCACGGTGCTGATGAATATATGCGCTACCGAGGGCTACGGTTTCCCCTATACTGTGCCGCTGTCCCCGTTCAGAGCGTCCGGAATGGGGGATACGGCTGTGCGAAGTGGTATGAGGAAAATGCAGAGCCGGGGCTTTACAGTGGAGGAATATCATGAATAGCATATCAAAGTATCAGCTTGCGGCTCTCCTCCTTATAACCGACACATTCTGCCTTTTCTGTATAAGTGGAAGCATATCTCTTGTCACTCTCCACGGTATGCTCTCGGCAACTTCTTTAGGTTTCCTCATGTCTCTTGTATTCACTGCTCACGGCAGTATCACTTCAAGGGCGCAGAGAGTATTGTTCCTTGTGTATACAGTGTTCTGCGGTGGTACTCTGTTTTCGTCACTGTGGCGGACAAGGAACGCTATATATATCCCTTATGAGGAGGAGCTCGGAGTGTGGGGGAGACTGCTCACGGCAGGTCTCATAGCTATTGTGTGCATTTACGGTTCCTCAACAGGGATAAGGGCTGTGTCGAGGGCTGCGGTGATAGCTGCTGCGGCAGGGGCAATATGTATAGTAATCGACTTTGGAAGCGCGGTATTTTCTGCAGACTGGGAAAACGTTAGCCGTCCCGAGGACAGGAGCTTTGTTTACGAGTTTGTCAGAGGTTTTGCTTTTAATGGAGGTATAGGAAGCTTTTTCGTGCTCAATGAAAAAGTGAATGGCTACCGTAGCAGTGCGGCAGCGGTATATTTTGGGGCAAAGGCTGTTCTCACTGCTCTTGTGCTTCTGACTGTACTTCCTGTGGCAGGCGGTATCATGAGTATTACTGGATTTCCTGTAATAATGGCTGCACAGCTCTCTCAGCCATTTGATGCACAGCGCATAGACTCCCTTTTTCTTGTGGTATTTTCAGTGTTTGCTGTCTTTGCAGTGACATTACAGGCAATGACGGCTACTTATCTGTTGAAGGAGCTCTTTCCGAGATTCTGCCGCTGGAGAAGCAGCACTGTAATGGTGCTGATGATAGGCACGGCTCTGCTCATATCAGGGCGTGAGCTGATATTGCTCCGAGGAGTGGCATCGGCTGGTATAATGGTATATACTGCTATGAGGGCAACAAAATATCCGCTGCATAAGTCAGCGGATAAATGATGTCTTTATTTAATTTTCTGCCGCAGCTGCCTGAAAAACTCAGACAGTATATCTGCACATTCCTTTTCCATTACTCCTCCAGTAACCTCGGGGCGGTAATTGTAGGGAAGCTCGAACATTTTCTGGACTGATACGGCCGAGCCGCTTTTTAGGTCGTAGGCTCCGAAGATAACGTTGTCGATACGGGAATTGATTATAGCTCCGCAGCACATAGGACAAGGTTCAAGGGTGACATATATGGCACATTCAGGGAGCCTCCAGCCGCCGAGCTTGCGGCAGGCGTTATCGATAGCTATTAGCTCTGCATGGGCAAGAGCATTTTTTGCTCCCTCACGCATATTCCTGCCTTCGCCGACTATCTCGCCGGTAGTCTTCTTTACAACAACGGCTCCAACTGGTACCTCACCCTCGCAAAAAGCTTCCTGTGCAAGCTCAAGAGCACGCCGCATATATTTTTCCATTGAAACTCCTAAAAAATGATTTTTATTGCTGCTGCAAGTATACAGAAGCATATATCAGCTGATACTGGGAATGTTCTGAAGGCTGTTATGAGACGCTCCTTCAGGGACAGTTCAGAGCTGAATACAGCTATCCTGTGAACATTGCTTGATCTTCTTGCAAGATACAGAAGCACAGCTCCTGCCGCACCTATCATGAATACTATGAGTATGAAACCGTTTCGCATAAGGTGCAGGGAGTCTGTGGTATCAGCCTCGATAAGGACGAGCGCAAGGCGGTACATCTTGAATATAGCCTGCACGAATATTGCCGTGAATATCGAGCCGCTCCTCAGCATACCTAAAGAAGCCACGGCTGATATAAGGAGTGCAGCCGGCATTTCGCGGAAGTCCTGAACGAGAATACCTGACATTACTGATGTGACTATAATCGCAAATATGTCGCCGAACTGCCTGAGAGCTCCGAATATGGCTCCTCTGAAAAACAGCTCTGAAAGTATGGACAATATGATTATGTCAAATATGGTATATATAACGAACTGCTCCTGATCCCATACAGAGGCGTCCGCGTTTATATCACGGAAATAATTGAAGATATCCCTAGTCCTGTTGGTGTAGATATTAGGGAGACTGGTTATTGCGCTTACAGCAAGGCCCATGAATATGGCTCCGAACATTTCGGAGGCATGATTAAGGGTAGTCATGAGCTCCAAGCGCTTGGGCATTTTCAGCTTGAGCCGCAGATAGAAGGCAGGCACCCAAAGCTTGAAGAGCGAAACAAGGATAAGCGCCGTTACTATTTCGGTGCTGCCACCTGATATTGCAGTACTGACGAAGGAAGTATGGATATCGAAGCCGATGAAATCAAAAACAGCAACAGCCACGCGGCTGAGCAGGTTGTCGATAACTATCCATAAAAACATTGCTATGCCGGCAGTGTTCATTATCTTTCCGATACTCTCCTGCTCGGCGACAGGGAACGATTTATTTTCAAAGCCTTTTCCTTCAACGAAAATGCTTTCCTTGCGGTTGCGTATGAAGTTAAAGGCGTAGGGGTTATCTATTTTTCTCCGCCATGTTATAAAGGTTTCATTATATGCTTCATTCTGGGTAGAATAGTCGAACTGTTCAACAACATCTATTACAGCATCATCTGAGGTGTCTGAGAATTTCATTGACTCACCTCCTACAATTTCTCAATTTATATAATAGCATATTTCAGGGGAAACAATGTAGATTTTTTAGTGTATTTATATGAATAAATAGTTAATCTGATAATTGATTAAACTTGGAGGACGCATGAAAAAAACAATGATACTTGCAGCTTTATCGCTTTTTTCAGCACTGCTGACTGGCTGTTCGGCAGGAAGGATACAGGAGCGTAGTTACTTACGGGCTCTTGCGATTAACAGGGAATCCGGAAAAGAGCTTACCTTCGCGTTTTATGCAGAAGACCAGACGGTCACCACGGATGGTGAGAGCTTGACCTCAGCAAGAAACAGTGCCGGACTTAAAAACGGTAAGGAAATATTTACCGGATATACCGAGCTGATTATAGTTGATGGAGTAGACTGCAGGGAGCCGCTGACGGAAATGCTGAACAGCTGGAAAGTATCACCCTCATGTAGAGTGGTATACAGCAGAGACGGTAGGGAGCTTCTTGAAAGTGTTGGTGCGGAGAAGCTGATAGGCATAACGGAGCAGGCAGTAAAGCAGGGGATAGCACCGGAATGTGATATAATCACGATCCTAGGTGAGCTGTGCGGATATGGCTCTGCTGAAGCGGCAGAGCTTTATCCCGACGGTACTGCCGGCAGACATATCATAACTTAATTCTGGTGTCGTACAACGCCGTATTCGTCGTCGAGGCGATAGTAGGGGCAGGAGTAGTTCGTGCCCTGTAAGAAACGGTACATCTCATCCTCGTCAAGATTGATCATACAGGTGTAGCAGTCGTATTCGTCGTCATAGACGTAGTTCGTGCAGGTCTCGCAGTTGGTAGCTTTTTTCTTTTCCATATTGTCTCCTTCCATAAATTATGATTTATTATATCACATTTTATGAAAAATATCAATCGCAAGGGACTATTGACAAAAATATAACAACGTGCGCTTTTTTATATATCATAACAACGGTTTACAGCTCCTTTTTGTACATTTTTAAGCGTATAGAGCAATAAATGCAATAACTTTAGGTAATATTGCTATTCCTAAAAAATACCGTAAAGGACTATTGACACATTGACAAAAAATAGATATAATAGTATTAGAGGAACGTTTGGCTTTTGCCTGACGCTCTGTTTTTTGCGATATTTTCGCATAATTATCAGATAATCTTTTTAGGAGGTATTATAAAATGTCATTGACAAAAAATCCCAACGTATTAAAGTGGGTTGACGAGATGATAGCTCTCTGCCAGCCTGATAAGGTAGTATGGATCGACGGCTCAAAAGAGCAGATCGACTCACTTATCGAGGAAGTTACTTCACTTCCCGATGATAGCTGGGACAAAATGTATAAGCTCAATCCCGAGAAGTATCCGAATTGTCTGTATCACAGAACACGTGCTAACGATGTTGCCCGTGTTGAGGACAGAACATTTATCTGCTCAAAGGAAAAGAAGGGCGCAGGTCCTACAAACAACTGGATGGCTCCTGACGAGATGAAGGCTCTCCTCACACCTATGTATAAGGGAGTTATGAAGGGAAGAACAATGTATGTTATCCCTTACTCAATGGGTCCTATCGGTTCTCCTCTTGCTAAGGTAGGCGTTGAGGTAACTGATTCTATCTACGTTGTCCTTAATATGAACATCATGACACGTATGGGCAAGCAGGCTTTCGAGAACCTCGGTGATACCTCCGATGATTTCGTAAGAGGTCTCCACTCAAAGGCTGACGTTGATCCCGAGAAGAGATACATCGTTCAGTTCCCTGAGGAGAATACTATCTGGTCTATCAACTCTGCCTACGGTGGAAACGTTCTCCTTGGCAAGAAGTGCTTCGCACTTCGTATTGCTTCATTCCAGGGCAAAAACGAGGCTTGGATGGCTGAACACATGCTTATCCTTGGCCTTAAGAAGCCCAACGGAGAGGTTAAATATATCACGGCTGCTTTCCCGTCAGCCTGCGGTAAGACAAACCTTGCAATGCTTATTCCGCCAGAGGGATATAAGAAGGACGGCTATGAGGTATTCACAGTCGGTGACGATATCGCTTGGATGAAGCCCGGCAAGGATGGCAGACTTTATGCTATCAATCCTGAGAATGGCTTCTTCGGCGTTGCTCCCGGTACAAACGCAAAGTCAAATTACAATGCTCTTGCTTGTACAAAGAACGGTGCCATCTTCACAAACGTTGCTCTTGACAACAGCGACAACACTGTATGGTGGGAGAAGCTCAATGAGAATCCGCCTAAGGATGCTACAGAGTGGACAGGTATCAAGTGCGACGGTGAGGCTTGGACAGCTGAGGGCAAGAAGCTTGCTCACCCCAATTCAAGATTCACAGCTCCTGCTCAGAATTGCCCATGCATCTCTCCTGAGTTCAACAATCCTGAGGGTGTTCCTGTATCTGCTATTATATTCGGCGGCAGACGTGCATCAACAGCTCCTCTCGTATATCAGTCATTTGACTGGACACATGGTACATATATCGGATCAGCTGTATCTTCTGAGACAACAGCTGCTGCAACAGGCGCTGTAGGTGTACTTCGTCATGATCCTATGGCGATGAAGCCCTTCATTGGCTACAATGTAGGTGACTACTGGGCACACTGGCTCGAAATGGGTGCAAGACTTGGTAGCAAGGCTCCCAAGATATTCAATGTAAACTGGTTCAGAACTGATGACCAGGGTAACTTCCTCTGGCCCGGCTACGGCGAGAACATGAGAGTTCTTGACTGGATCATCAAGAGAGTTGACGGCGAAGTTGACGCTGTTGAGACTCCTATCGGATATCTCCCCAAGCCTGAGGATATCAACCTCCAGGGCATCGAGGACGAGGTAACACCTTCTGCACTCCAGCAGCTTCTCACAGTTAATAAGGACGAGTGGAAGAAGGAGATTGCTGAGATGAGAAGATATTATGACGAGGACATCAAGGCTAAGGGCGGTAATATCCCACAGGCACTTTATGATGAGCTTGACATGATTGAAGCAAATCTCAACAAGTAATCTTTGATACAAGGAACTTGTAAATATAAAGGCTGTCGTTTTGCGGCAGCCTTTTGTAGTATCAAACAGGGGAATTATATGTTCATTTTATACTTGTGTATTACTATAGTTCTTGCACTTTTTATGGCGTATATGATACTGTGGTATAAGCGGAAAAAGGATTTATCGTCACTTACATCTGAGACAGATGGGGAGATAGTAAAGGTCGTGAAACGGGATTATAAAGATCCTGATAGCGGAGATAATAAGACTGCCTGCACTCTGAAAGTTGCTTACTCTGTTAACGGCAGACAGTATAAAACTTCGATGCAAACAAACGAAGAATGTGGAAGCTATCAAGAAGGACAGTCGGTGACTGTTATGTATGATAAAAACGACCCGCGTCATTCATATATCAAAGACGATAAACAGCCGCAACTTGTTTGGCGGAATTATATGATCAGTTCAGTAATTCTCTTTACGGCATTTTTGATTGTTTTTATATTAACCATGCCGTTAACACTTGATTTTTCAAGTGCGCAGAAAGAACGGTTCAATTTTGTTGTGCACATATTTTTCTTTTTGTTTGCTATAGCAGGACTCATCGTTTATCCTCGAACAAAGGAATATAAAAAGAAGCGGGAAAACGGCATATCAGCAAGGAAAGAACTTGTAACATTTATATTAATTATAGGCAAAACCGGATTTGATTTGATATGGGATATAATCGAAATGCTGATAAAACAATAAGAGCATGAAATTGCTCCCCGGAAGGGGAGCTTTTTCAGTCGTTGGTATGTTCAAAAAGGTCACCGGGCTGACATTCGAGAGCCTCGCATATAGCGTTCATGGTCTCGAAGCGTATGCCTTTCATTTTGCCGGTTTTCAGGTTGGAAAGGTTGACGTTGGTCATACCCACCCGTTCGGCAAGTTCGTTCAGCGACATCTTGCGGTCAGCCATCATCTTGTCAAGTCTGATTATTATTGCCATGACACACCGCCTTTACGCTATCAGGTCGTTGTCTTCCTGAAGGCCAAGACCATATACGAAAACCTCGGATATTATGCCGATTATGACGCCTAATGCGATCAAAAGGATATTCTGCATATCAAAAGATAAGGACATCGCGAATTGGCTGCCGTCTAAAGGTATAGTCGAACAGGATGGTATAAGACCGCCTGCAAACAGAATAACTGCCATAATGCGGAGCTTTGTTATTATCTTCTTTGAAAAGGGCTTTCCTGTCTTGCGAATTTCAAGTAGTATCAGTGCGAGAAGTCCCAGTTCGACAAATATCACAAGAGAGCATAGACTATTGGTCAGGTACTCCTTCGTTTTCGTATTGCCTGCAAAGCATATAAACTGCCATACAGCAGCTCCGAGAGCGACAAAGCAGAGGATACAGCTCAGCACAGTGTCAGCAAAGGTTCGTTTTTTCAGTTTTTCAGATATCATTTTATTCATGACCACATCTCCTTTTTTTAAAGTGCCACTTTAAGTTTTTAAAGTTTTTATCAGCTGATGATTGCATTATAACATTAAAATTAAAGTGTGTCAATAACTTTTTAAAGTGTTGCTTTAAATATGTTGGAGATGCACAAGTCATAAAACGAAATTGATCTGCTGATGTACAATTTTAACAATAGTATTACTTGACAAAGTCGTAATGTAAACGCGATTAAATACCTTACTGAGCATTATATGATGTGGATTGTCTGAGTTATCAGCGCAAGTTCGTTTATTATATGAGGCAGGAGGTGATTAAGACAAATTTCACGAAAATTTGGACAAATAACAGGAAATCACAGAAAAGGACTTGCATTTCCTTCCGTAAACTGCTATTATTATAAAGCATTGTGTTTTGAAAGGAAAGATAAAATGGAGAAGTTCATCAAGTGGTGCGTTTCGATACTTCCGGATCGACTGCAAAAAATATACTATAAATATGAAGAAAAATGGCTTTACCTCGTTTTTGGAGGACTTACTACCGTAATCTCTATGGTAACCAAACTACTGCTTTTTTGGCTCGTCCCCGGCGAACCAAAGTGGGAAAGCACAGCAGGTGTGGTATTTTCGTGGATATGCGCGGTGACATTCGCTTTCTTCACGAATAAAAAGTATGTTTTCAGGAACGAGACCAAGGGCGCGAAGGAGTTCTGGAAAGTTTTCACTTCGTTTTATGGTGCAAGACTTGCAACTCTCGGTATGGAAGAAGCTATATTTCTCATATTCTGCGATTGGCTTGGCGTAAACAAGACATTTATCACTTTTGCTAGCCAGGTCTTTATTTTCGTTGCAAACTATGTACTCAGCAAGGTCTTTGTATTCAAAAACAAGGAAAAAGCTTCTGCGGAGCAAAACAATGACTGATACTTTAAAAATAGGAAATGTTTCCATAGAACGGACAGCTGCCCTTGCACCAATGGCGGGAGTTGCCGGCCGCGCATACAGGCTTATGTGCAAGAAGTACGGAGCCGCATATGTTGTGAGCGAAATGGTTTCCGCAAAGGGTATATGTTACAGCGACCGTAAGACGGCAGAGTTGTGTACGGTCACAGACGAGGAGCGTCCAATGGCGGTTCAACTCTTCGGCAGTGAACCTGATTTTATGGCGGAAGCTGTAGGGATAGTTCTTGGCTACCGCCCTGATATAATAGATATCAATATGGGGTGTCCTGTGCCTAAGGTAGTCGGTACAGGAGCCGGTTCCGCGCTTATGAAGAATATTGGGCTTGCAGCTGCCGTTACTGAAGCGGCGGTGAAGGCGGCTGGTGATATACCTGTTACTGTGAAGATACGCAGCGGCTGGAGCGCAGATACTGTCAACGCTCCAGAAATGGCTAAGGCTCTCGAAGCAGCAGGAGCTTCGGCTATAGCTGTACATGGGCGCACAAGGGATATGTTTTACAGCGGCGAATCGGATATGAACGTCGTAAAAGCCGTAAAGGAAGCGGTAAAGATCCCTGTCATCGGAAACGGCGATATAACAGACTACCGTTCCTGTTCGGAAATGTATGAGCGGACAGGCTGCGATCTTGTTATGATAGGACGGGGGAGCTACGGCAATCCCTTTATTTTTCGTGAAATAGCAGCAAATCTCCGCGGCGAGACTTACGAGCCGCCCTCTCTTGAGAAGAAAATGCGCGTAATGCTCGAGCATATAAGACTTATTCTTGAACTCAGCGAAAAGTGCGAGGAGCTTGCGATGCATGAGGCGCGTAAGCACGCAGCATGGTATATGAACGGATACTACGGCTCTGCGAAGTTCAGAGGACGTTGCTATCAGCTTTCGTCATACAATGAAGCTGAAGCTCTGGCAGCAGAATTTATAGAGCTCCAGAAAAGCAGAGGACTAAACAATGCGTAGAAAAATCATATACATTATGGAGAAAAATAGTAACTTTTGTCGAGATGCACAAATTGCGAACAAAAATTTCGTATGAATAACCAAATTTTAGGCTATAATAAAAATGAAAGCTGAAATGTGCCGTAAAATAGAGGATTCTGGCAAAGATTTAATCTTTTGCAGAATAAAACACCTTGTAAACTCATTTAAGTTTGATACAATTTGTAATTGCCAAATCGAAAAATATGTGATATAATATGAAATGAAAAGTGGTATATTTGTGGCGTTTTTATACTGCTTTTGCAAAAGGAGACCTTTATGAAACTAAGAAAAGGACGTGCAGCCGGTGCATTGGCGGTTCTCATCGCACTGGTGGCAGGCGGTATAGGCTGCGGCAATATTGTCGGAAAGCTTGACAGCGGTCAGCAGTCCGTATCCGAAACAACGACAACTACGGTTCCAGAGGAAACTACCGAGGAACTTACAACGCTTCCGCCTGACAAGGTCGTTCATGTAACGGCAGCAGGCGACAATTTGATACATCATTCGGTCATGGTCAATGCTCGCGAGTTAGCGGGAGGGTACGGCTACGACTTCAAACCCTTGTATTCTGAGGTCAAGTACCTAATCGAGGGTGCTGATCTTGCCATACTGAATCAGGAAACAGTAATTTCCGAAAGCAATGAGCCAAGAGGAGCCGAAGGAGGAGTCCTTATCTTCAATTCTCCACCGGAGGTAGCTGACGCAGTTATCGACCTAGGCTTCGACGTGTTCACAATGGCTAATAACCACTTGCTCGATATGGGTACTGACGGTCTTGAGGAATCCATTAACTTCTGGAACAGGAAGGCGGCGGAAAAAGACCTCACAGTCCTCGGTGCTTATCTTAACGAGGAGGACGCAAATCGTATACGCACACGCGAGGTGAATGGCGTCAAGATCGCTTTTCTTGCCTACGCGCACCATATAAACGGCTTTGAAAGCCTGCTTAACGATGTTCCACTCAGAGTCATCATGAACGAAGAGGAGGACGTCATCGAGCGCCAAATCAAGGAAGCCAAGCAAATGGCAGATGTTGTCATAGTGTCCGCTCACTGGGGACAGGACGATACTACTGTCGTCACCGAGGACAGGATCGAGCTTGCAAATAAAATGGTGAACTGGGGGGCTGATGTGATACTCGGCTGTCACACTCATACCGCAGAGACTATGGAATGGATCGAGCGAGATGACGGAACGAAGGGCTTCGTTTACTACTCTATGGGCAATTTTATATGCGCTCAGACAGATAACTTCAACGTCGTGGGAGAACTCCCCGACTTTGATATAGTAATTGACGGAGAGACCAACGAGCTTAGGCTTGAAAACGTGGGTTGCATACCCACGATCATTCATTATGAGGGCGGTTTCTCCAATATGAAGGTCTATCCATACAGCAAATATTCACCAGAACTTGCAGAGCGTCACGGTCTTCCTTATGCGGTGCCTCAGGGTACTTATACGGACTTTGGCTGGGACGTTATAAACAGCATAATTGAGGAGCAAATTCCTGCTGAATTTCGCAAGCTTAACAAATAATTTGATAAATTCATTTTTCGTTCAGAAAGAGCCTCGAAATGGCTTTTTTGTGAAATTTTTTCATTGTGCAAACCGACAAAAATAGGTTTTGCAGTTTATGTAAAATACCAAAAACGATATGAACCTATTTACTTTTTTTTAGACCTGATATATAATGAAATCATGAATAAATATAGATATGGGATTAAGTATCTCATCACGGCAGTGTGATGCGTCTTGTGACAAAACCACTGCGTGCAGAGCGCGTTTCAGTCGCAGGCTGACGGCAGAGGGGAGCTTCGGAGCGGCGTGGACAAACGCCGGATCTGAACAGGATCCGCCGAAATGCAGCTTTGACAGCTTAAGCCTCGTCTGTATGACTGGTAGCGGCATGAGCCGCCCGCTTGGCACACTTTCATTCGTATATCGGTGAATACGGTTTTGCAGAGAGGGCGGAAGACAATGTCCGCTGCTAAAAGACACGATATAATAAGGGGCAACCGTTCCTTTGTTATATAACATTATTGAAGAAGGAGGAAAAAATAATGAAGACAAAAAAGGTAGTCGTCGGAGCTTTGGCTGCGATGCTTTCACTTTCAGTCTGCTCACTTGCACCTGTTGCAGCTGCTGGCGAAACAGTGCAGATATCCGTTGGCAAAACAAGCGCAGAGGCAGGTGCAGCTTTCTCGGTGGATGTATCGTTAGCTGATATTCCATCTTCCGGTATCCAGGCACTTGACTTTGCTGTAACTTATGACAGCAAGGTGCTCACAATCGAATCTGTTGAACAGGGAGCTCTCATAAACAAGAGCGCAGAGTCCGCTGATCAGTCAGCATCACTCTCACCTCTCTTTGAAAGCTCAATCAACAAGTCAGAGGGCTATGTGAGCATGATCTGGTCTACTTCTACTGATGACGCTTCGTACTGGCTCAAGGGCGACGGCGTATTCTGTACTATCAAGGGTACTGTTGTAAGCGGTGCAGCAAGCGGTACAGAATCAGCACTCAAGATCGTTCCTATCGATCGTGAGACATATGCAGGTTCAGGCTCCTCAAACGGAGACATCGGCTGTGGCTATGAGAAGGACGGAAAGCCTGTCAAAATCGCAACAGCGGTTTCTAACGGCAGCGTAACAGTAGGATCTATCGTTACTACTACAACAACGACTCAGCCGCCTACGAGCAAGATCGTTCGCGGAGACGCTAACTGTGACGGTACGATAGACATGGGAGATGCAGTTCTCATCATGCAGAGCCTCGCTAACCCGAATAAGTATGGTTTGGATGGTACAGACTCCAAGCACATCACTTCACAGGGACAGCTCAACGGCGATGTTGATGAAGACGTAGCGGGTCTTACATCAAATGATGCTCTTAAGATCCAGAAGTTCCTGCTCAAGCTCATTTCTGAGCTCTGATCCGAGATTATCTGATTTGTCCCCCTTACAAAGGAATACAAACCCAATTTATGTTTTATTAATAGGCGTAAAAACCTAAAGAAAGGAATTATTACAAATGAAAAAGTTAATTTCTGCAGTCACATCACTGTGTATGGCTGCATCACTGGTAAGCACGGTAGTTCCTGCTTCAGTAGGCGCTGCTGACGCTTCCAAGGGCTTTGCTATTAAAACATATGACATCAGCAAGCCAGCTTCAGCTGATGCTCAGTCCTCCATAACAATTAATAAGAAGGATATTCCTGCTGGCGGTTATGTTCTTCCTTCGGCAGTTTACTATTCGGAAGGCGTTGATAATTCAACTGATTCACTTCTCGTATCTGTAACAACAGACTCAAAGGATATCTCATTCAAGCTTTATGATCCTACAGAGTCATATACATCTGACGAGAAGGAATATACAATCAAGGGTTCAACTTTCAAGTGTGATAACTATATCTCATTTGCAGGTAATTACAATAAGCTGGACGGTTATTCAGCAGCTGGTCTCTATGTATTCGGTGTAGATTCATCCCAGACCGCAGCTGGTACTGACAACTACTATATCGGATGCTCATGGATGAGTAACGGTGAGGATTATGCTTGGGCTGGCGATAAGTCTGATTCATATCCTTTCTATGTATTTGATACAGTTATTCCCCAGAACATCGCAGCTGGTACTTACACACTCAAGTTCTGTGAGTACAACACAGATGCTTCAGGAAAGAACAACAACCCCTCACCTATGGTTGAAGGCGAGAAGACAAGATTCACTACAGAGGGCAAGAATCTTAAACTTGAGACAATGACAATCAAGGTTACAGAGGACGGCGGCGACGTTGCTGGAACAACTACAACAACAACTGCTCCTCAGCCTACAACAACATCAACAACATCAACAACAGTTGGTGGTCAGACATCAAACGCTGACATCAGCTTTGCTTTCGTTGATGAGAACGGTAAGTCTACAGTTGAAGCAAAGGCTGGCGACGAGATCACAGTTTTTGCTAACGTAACAGCTGGCGGCAAGCCCGTATCAGCTATGGACGTTCAGTTCAAGGCTTCAGAGCAGATTAAGATCACAGCTATCGGCGGTAAGTCAGCTGCTCTCGGCAACAAGAAGGTTTCTTCAAACCTTGATGAGTATCGTGCAAACTTCACATCAACAGGTACAGACGGTGAGCCTCTCGTTCCTGAGGATGGCAAGGCTGCATTCACACTCGTTGCTACAATCCCTGAAGGCACAGCAAACGGAACATACACAGTAGGTTTCGACAGCCAGTGCAAGGTATTCAAGGACAGCACAAAGTTCAATTATGAGACAGCATTCACACCTCTTACAATTAAAGTTGGTGACGGCGGCGATGTTGTTGTTGATCCTCCTATAACAACTACAACTACAACTGCTCCTCAGCCTACAACAACTACAACAACTGTAACAGACGGCGGTCAGTCTTCAAATGCAGACATCAAGTTTACATTTGCAGATGAGAATGGCGCAAGCAAGGTTACAGCAAAGGCTGGCGATGAGATCACAGTTTATGCAAACGTAGTAGCAGACGGCAAGCCTGTATCAGCTATGGACGTACAGTTCAAGGCTTCAGAGCAGATCAAGATCACTGCTATTGGCGGCAAGACAACTGCTCTCGGCAACAAGAAGGTTTCTACAAACCTCGACGAGTACCGTGCAAACTTCACATCAACAGGTACAGACGGTGAGCCTCTCGTTCCTACAGATGGCAAGGCTGCATTCACACTCGTTGTTACAATCCCTGAAGGCACAGCAAACGGAACATACACAGTAGGTTTCGACAGCCAGTGCAAGGTATTCAAGGACAGCACAAAGTTCAATTATGAGACATCATTTGTTCCGCTCGAGATCACAGTTGGTGATGTAGTAACAACAACTACAACAACTACAACAGTTATAACTACAACTACAACTGTTACATCTACAGAGGAAGGCAAGACAACTACAACAACTACAACTACAACTCCTCCTGCAGAGGGCGACAAGCTCACTCCTGTATGGGGTGACGCTAACTGCGACGGCGCTGTAGACGTTTGTGACGTTGTTCTCGTACTCACATACCTCAACGACAACACAATCGATTACTTCACAGCTCAGGGTAAGGTTAACGCTGACGTTAACGCTCCTCAGGCTAAGGAAGGCGCAGTAGATCCTAAGGGCGTTAAGATTGATGCTGACGACCAGGAGACACTCGTTAAGTTCTGCCTCAAGTACATCGACAAGCTCCCCGTTTGAGAACAGTATAAGAACGTACTAATTTAATAAGAGCGTAATGCTCGGAAAGGAAATGCACTGATGAAGAAACTGCTTTCTGCAGTTACATCCGTTGCCATGAGCGTATCGCTCATGGCAGGTGCATTTGCTTCGTCAGTTAGTGCTGCCGGTAGTATATCTGCCGAGCAGCCTAACATTAGTATGGGCGAAGTACTGGATGTTTCTGCTAAGACATTCGCTGCAGACGGAACAGTTGAATGGAAGATCCCGACAGTAACAGCAGCACCCGGCCAGACGGTCACAATGCCAATTGTTGCACTGGGTTCAAGCCTTGAGGTTTCAGGCGGACAGTTTACAATCAAAGCTGCCGCGCCGATTAAGTTCGATTCAATCGTAACAGGTAATGCATACGGTTACAATATTGCTTCCAATGCAGACGAAAATACATTTCTTTTTAGTGGTGTAAAGGGTAAGATAGCTGCAGAGAATTCTGTAGTTGGTACTCTTAAATTCACTATCCCCGCAGACTGTGCGGAGGGTAAATACGACGTAAAGTGGTCTGAGGGTACAGCAAGTGCTCCCAAGGGCGTAAATGTAACAGACAAGGTAAAATTCACAGATGGTGCTATCAATGTCAAGAAGGACGCTGAAGAAGGTACAATCGAGTGGGTACTCGACGATGTTACAGCTGAGCCTGGTGAGAAGGTTACTCTTAAGGCTTACGTAAATAATACTGAAGGTTCCGCAATCGGAGTTGCAGGCGGTCAGTTCGTTATCAACGCTGATTCACCCCTCAAGTTCGATTCCGTTAAGGGCGGCGGAGCTTATGACGCTGAGATAGAGGTTAACAAAGAGGGCGCTCAGCCTGCATTCCTCTTCTCCAAGTTCGCTAAGGACGGCGTTGTTGCAGCCGATAAGGCTGAGATTATGACACTTACTTATGTTGTTCCTACAGATTGTGCTGAGGGCAAGTATAATGTTAAGTGGGCAGAGCAGACTGTAAGTAACGGAAAGGCTAAGAATATTACTTCAAAGGTAACATTCAAGGATGGTTCTATCACAGTCAAGAAGGCTTCTGCTGATGGCAAGATCAAGTGGGTACTCGGAAACGAAACAGCAGCTCCTGGAGATACAGTAGAGCTCAGTGCAGTTGTTGATTCAGCTGACGCAGCAGTAGCTATCGCAGGCGCACAGTTTGCTATCGCTTCTGAGACTGACAGCATCAAGCTTTCATCCTATTCTGAGAAATCAGAGGCTTATGATGCAGCTATAAGCGCTAATATCGGCAAGGGTATCCTTATGTTCGGTAAGCCCGGTACAGCAGCTGTAGCAGCAGCAGATGGCAAAACAGTTGTAAAGCTCAGCTTCAAGGTTGACGACAACTGCAAGGAAGGCACATACAAGATAAAGTGGGCTGATCAGAGCATCAGTAACGCATTATCTGAGAATATCACTTCAAAGGTACAGTTCGTTGACGGTTCTATCACTGTAGCTTCAAACGCTCAGAAGGCAATCACATGGGACATCGAAGATGTAACAGTAGAGCCCGGTACTAAGAGTGCTGCTTTGAAGGTAACCGTTAAGGGAACTTCTGACCTCGCTATTGCAGGCGGTCAGTTTGGTATCTCAGCTAAGTCTCCTATAACTCTTAATAAGATCGAGGGTACTCCTTACGGCGCAGAGCTCTCAAAGAACGCTGAGCAGAATGTTTACCTCTTTGCTAAGACAACAGGTAAGGCAGAGGCTGATGGTACAGTTATCATGACACTTACATTCGATATTCCCGAAAACTGTGCAGCAGGTACATATGCTGTAGAGTGGAAGGATACCACAGTAAGTGCTGAAAAGGGTGTTAACGTAACTTCAAAGGTAAAGTTTGAGAATGGTTCTATCACTATTGGTGGAACTACAACAAGCTCTACAACTTCAGTTACAACCACTTCTACAACAACAAACGACGGTAATCCTACAACAACTACAACTCTGTCCGGCGAGTCAAATAATACCGAAACAACTACAACAACTGAGCCCATTGTTATTCCTGAGGATAAGGCAATAGCATGGATCGTTGGTAATGCTGCGGGTTATGCCGGCGATGAGGTAACTATCAAGGTTACTGTTTATGATCCTAACAAGAGCGCACTCGCTATCAGCGGTGCAATGTTTGATATGGCATCAGGCGACGGTGCTAAGCTTACAGACGTAAGCGAAGTAACTGCTTACTCCAACGGCAAGGTATTAAAGAGCGATGACAAGATCAGAATCATGTTCTTTGATAACAAGGGTGAAAGACACTCTGCTGCTGACGGAGCAACAGTAGTTGAACTCAAGTATACGATCGATAAGGACGCTAAGCCAGGTACAGTTATACCTGTTGAGATCAAGGATCTCTCAGCTTCAGGCGAAAAGTCAGAGAATATTGCTTCCAAGATCTTCACAGTGAAGGGCAGCATTACAGTTCTGACACCTACAACATCGACAACTACTACATCTTCAACTACTACAACAACAAGTTCAAGCACATCGACTGAAACTAAGCCCACAACAACAAGTTCTTCGACAAGCTCATCGACTGACACTAAGCCTACAACTACAAGCACATCGACGAGCACATCGACAGATACTACAACAACAAGTTCTTCGACAAGCTCAACAACGAGCACATCGACAGATACTACAACAACAAGTTCTTCGACAAGCTCAACAACGAGCACATCGACAGATACTAATACTTCCACAACAACAACTACTACAAGCACATCAACAGGCACATCTACCACAACAGTTACTCTGTACTCCACAACCTCCACAAGCGAGGGCTGGGTTAAGGCTTATGCTACTATTTCTACAGAAGCAGGCTTCTATTTCAGCCACGATGACGGAGCAAAGGAGAACAGCGGTTTCCAGGCTGGTCAGGTAAAGGCCCTCAGCATTGTAGACGTTTATGAGGATGGAAGAGAAGTAGTAAGAAAGAATATTGATCTTTCACTGGTGAATTACCATGGTGCAACTCCTGAGGAGGTTTACAACTCTACAGAGCATGGCACTGAAACTGAAGTTGAGCTGTCAGACTTTGAGTATCAGGTTCCGGCATTCTACGGTGATCTGGCACTTGTTGACAAGACAGGCGATGCACTTACTATTACTGCTTATATCGGTGTTAAGGGTGATATCACTCTTAGCAACATTGTAGATGCAAATGACTGTTCAATCGCTCTGCAATACTACTCATTCCTTTCAGTAAACGGAAATGTTCCTTCCGGATATAGCATTGGTACACATAATAAGAACGGTCTTAAAGTACCTTCCGGAATGGAGGAGCTCTTTGAGAACTTCGCAGCATTCCTCGGTGATGTAACCGAAAACGAATGGGATGCAGGTAACTGGTCTACACTGAAGGCAGTAAGAGAGATAAGTGCTGTTGACGCTTCACAGATTCTTGCGTTCTACGCACAGAGATCGTCATCGTCTTATAACGATTATACTAGCAGACAGCTTTGGGAAAGCATTCAGAAGAAATCAGCAAGCGAATTTACTGGTTCATAATCTAAAAAAGCAGGTCGAAAGACCTGCTTTTTTTTACATAAAATACCGATTGACATAGTATGCACGTAATGCTATAATAGGGATGCTGAAGCTAAAAAAAATAACGGAAATTGCGATAAATAATACTAAAAGTTCAATTGTTCGAAAATATTACGTTCCATTAAGGCCTATATTGTGAAATAAGCACAAAAAGGCAGAATATTAATCGTCAATAATTTTTGAAAAAAATGCGTACTTCTGCTTGACTTATTGTTGTTTATGTGATAAAATGAAGTTATGAATTTTGGGGCGAATTGTACATTTACGCAGATTACACCCCCGAAATTTAGCCTAATGCACGGGGCCGCTTGCGACCAAGACGTGTCTCGGGCAAAAGGGGAATAAACATGTTAGAGAGGTATAGAACGATGAAGAATTCATTATTCAAGAGAGCAATCGCAGCAGCAGCAGCTGTCCCGCTGGCTCTTACACAGTGTCTCACTTATGCAAATGCTGTATCAACAAATCAAGTTGCAGGTACCGTAAAAGTGCAGGCTGAGGAAAAGGGTGGAGTAACAATCGAGGATCTGCTCTATATCCCCGCAGATCAGACAGTATCCAAATGGAACAAGAACTTACTCTACAAGTTTGCTTCATTTGAGGGTAAGAGCGGTTCAATCGACGTTAACGAGTATGCTGAGGAGATCATCAGCAAGGCTGGCGATTATAAGGATGTTGCTGAGTATGCATTAAACTTGCTTAGCGATGTTAACTACAATTTAAAGTCAAACCTTGACCTTGTTATTTCAGGTAAGGTTGCAGAGCCCGACTTCAATGAATTGATAAAGAGTGAAATGAATGGTGCATCAAAGGCTCCTAAGGCTGCTCCTGGACGTTCAAATGCTCCTAAGTATGAGTTGCCAGAGGGATTTGATACATCTATCCTTCCTGAGGGAATTGATATTGATGAGCTTAAGAACATAGACCTTTCAACAATTGATAAGTCAGTTCGTGAGGACCTCGCTGAAAAGTATGGAATCCCCGAGCTTGCTAGCGATGATGTTAAGACCATCCAGGATCTTGCAAGTGTTGCAGAAATAACTATTGACAATGACGTAATTAAAAACATTGCTCAGGATTATGTAGCAATTGAGATGTCTGACATCGACTTTACTGCAACAGATGAGGAGCCCACAAAGGTAGGCGGTGAATTCATAGTTACCATCAAGGGTTCAGATCTTAACAGCGGTACATCAGTTTCTGCTGAGTTTGAGTATAAGTGCAACGACGGCAATACATATTACCTCGGTCAGCTTCCTAAGTTCTTCCAGGACAGCTTAAAGGCTATTAAGGCTGCTGGAGACAAGGGTATCCAGGAGAAGTTCCAGAAGTCACTTGCTGATACACTTCAGAAGAAGTACGATGAAAAGCTTGACAAGTTCATAGCTGTAGCAGGCGAGGGCAACAGAATGGTTACATACTTCCTTGGATCACAGAAGCGTGAGAAGACTTACGCAAATGTTTCAGAGGCTATAGCAAGAGTTAATCAGTTCCTTGCCGATAAGGGCAGAACAGAGCAGATTCCTGCAACAGCAACAGACATCGCTGCTAACGAAACTGTTCTTAAGTACTACGCTAAGGCTATGGAAGCTACAGACAACAAGTTCAACATCTCCGCTGCTGACCTTGGCAAGTTCGCTGACAGTCTTATGAACATTAAGGCTGAGACAGAGGGTGCTAAGGGTAAGGTAACATTTACAGTTCCTGAGAGCGAGAAGGAGATCAACGAGTTATCAGAGTATCTTGCTAAGCAGGGTTACGTTCTTGTAAATTCTTACAAGAAGATAACAGCTGCTACAGATCTTTCAGGCCTCAAGACCAAGGAGATTGGCGACGTTGACGTTCAGATCGAGAGAGTTCTCGTAACTGATACAACTACTACTGTTACAACAACAGATAATAATACTACAACTACTGTAACTACATCAATGGTTAAGCAGTATCTTGACTACGATACAGACGATGCTTACTACTTCAACATCGAAGAAGAGTTCGACAAGGTTCAGGTTCAGAACGCTAAGCTTCACACAATCTATGTTGAAGGCTATACAGATGCTGACGGAAATAAGGTCAACTCTAAGGAAATCGACAAGATAGAGGACGTTTCAGCAGACAGAATCAGCTTTGGTGATGCAACACCTGCTAATACGTACAAGGCAGACAATACAAACTTCAGGTATGACGTAAACATCTACGTTGACGGCAAGGCTGTTAAGGAAGCTGTTGGAGTGCCTGCTACAATCAGAGCTTATATCGGCGTTAAGGGCGATGCAAACCTTGATGGTTTCGCAGATGCAGTTGACGCTTCACAGGTTCTCAGATACTATACTCTGCTTTCAGGCGGTAAGACAGCTTATGAGGTTAACCTTTCACAGAGCAAGCTTGCAACAAATCCGAGAAACGAGTATGAGGAATTCGCAGCATTCCTTTGCGATGTAAATCCTGATGCTGATCCTCCTGTTACAAGACTTGCAAGAAAGGGCGACAGAATAGTTGATGCTGTTGACTCTTCGCAGATCCTTAGATTCTACACATTAAGATCAAATGAGGACAATAACTCTAAGTCAAACAAGGAACTCTGGACTGAAGCAACAGCCAAGAAATCATGACTGACTAGGTCGGTCAATATTAAGAATGTTTAATCTGCCGCCGATTAGCGGCGGCAGAAAACATATATAATATATTATATCTGAAAGGAAATAATGACAATGAAGAAGAATGCATTTAAGAGTGCTATCGCTGCACTCGCTGTTTCTGCTGTAGCTCTTTCAAGCACAGCAATGACTGCTATTGCTGGTTCAGCAACAGGCGACACATATGATACATCAAAGTATGATCCGTCAAAAGCTGATCCTAAGCCCACAATTAGTATTAACAAAGCAACTGTTGGAATCTCAAAAATCAGCGATCCGGTTGAAATGACACTTTCTGTATCTGGAGCTGAGGGCTACTACGCTCCTACAGGTTTCCACATTGACTATGATGAGAGACTTACACTTGTTGAGAGAGATGGCGACATCGCTGAGATCGGCGCAGCTGGTAAGAAGCTCAACAAGGATATGACTAAGAATGGTGATCACGGCATATTCTTAACAACAGGTGCATCTGAGAACTCTGGTAGAGACGGTGTTCTTTGGACTTTTGATTTAAAGGTTCCTTCTGATGCAAAGATTGGCGATGTATACAAGGTTGAGGTTATGTACAAGAGCACACAGACAGCTAAGGACCTCTTCACAAATGTAGCACAGGATGAAGCTGGTCAGCTCATGCAGGCTTGGGTATTCACAAACGGCATTGAGCAGGGCTCTATCGAAGTAGTTAATGATACACCTACTACACAGCCTACAACTACTTCAACAACTACAACAACTACAACAACATCTACATCTACTTCAACATCAACTTCAACATCTACATCTACTTCAACATCAACTTCTACATCTACTTCAACTTCAACATCTACATCAACATCAACTTCTACATCTACAACTTCTACAACAACTAAGAAGGTAACTACTACAAGCACAACAACTAAGAAGGCTGACGCAGCTAAGACAGGCGATACAAGTGCAGCTCTCGCTGTTGCTGGTCTTGCAGTTGCTGTAGGTACAGCATTTGTTCTCAGAAAGAAGGAAGACTAATTAATTAGTCATCTTAATGAATAATCAAAAGGCTCTCCATTCGGAGAGCCTTTTTAGTCCTTTTTTACTGGAGGTGTCCAGTCTATACCGCCCCAGCCATCAATATTGGCGCGTTTCATTGCACCGAAGAGCCTGTCTTTAAATCCGTGGTCATTCCTTTCCATTTCTATAAGGAAATCCTTTGTACGTTGCCGGTTTGTATGACCGTCAGCAGGACATATAGACTTAACAATGGGGAGCTCGTTTCTTCTGGCAGCCCTGCGTATTTCCTTCTCGGGAGCAAGAACAAGAGGACGTATAACAGTGATTTTCTTGTGGGTCAGGTATGTACTCGGCGAGAAGCAGCCTATACGTCCTTCAGTGAAGAGGTTCATTACGAAGGTCTCCACAGCGTCGTCGTAGTTGTGACCAAGCGCGACTTTATTGCATCCGAGGTTGTTTGCGGCGTCGTGTAGAGCTCCGCGACGCATTCTTGCACACAAACTACAAGGACTTGGCTCTTTCCGTACGTCGAAAACTATCTCGCCTATCTGAGTGGGGATGACGCTGTACTCAACCCCATGCTCCCTACAGAGCTCAGAAACAGCTGTAAAGTCACTCTTACTGTTCTTAAAGCCCATATCGAGGGTACAGGCTGCAACGCCGTATTCAATGCCTATAAAGCGCCTGAGAAGAATGAGCCCCTGTAGGAGAACAAGACTGTCTTTTCCTCCCGATACACCAACAAGGATACGGTCGCCGTCACTGATAAGCCCATACTGCTGTATCGCCTTGCGCATATAACCGAGTATCTTCTGCATTATGACCTCCCAAAAAAATGATTTCCATTGATTATAACATAGTTTAGATGAAATTGCAACCGTTTTATTCTCCTGTACATCATTATTTTGCTGTATATTTTCAATAAATTTGCAAATAGAACTTGCAATAGCGAAAAAAATATATTATAATATAATGTATGATACTATATTTATCTGGAAATAGAAAGGAGCTGCGCGTTAAGCGCGGATACTGAAATGACATTATTTAAGCCTATCATGCTTGCACTGATAACAGAACAACTGAAAAATTTGCTTATATTGCTTGCGGCGATAATAGTAATATTAATACTTATAATACTTCTTTTCAGCGGCAAAAGTAAATTCAGGCGACTACTTTCGCTTTTCCTTGAGGAACAGCCGGAAATGAGCGGCGAAATGCCCCGCAGGAGCGAGCCTGCTGACCGAGCTCCCGTTCAGAAAAGACAGCAGCCCGCAGATGAGTTTGCACAGCAGAAGCGTACCTCAGAGCCTATAGTTGAAATGGCTACACTTGTCAGAAAGAGCGACGACCGCCTCAGGATAATAGAGAGTACAGGACAGGTAAGAATGGTCGATGAGTATTACGAGCTCATCTTCGTGACGAGAAAGGGACACAAGCTTAAGATTGAGTGTTCTGCGGAGGCTTACGACAAGGTGCCATTCAATCAGCCGGGCTCCCTTACATACAGGAGGAATACTCTGGTAAAGTTCAAGTACTATGAGGATACGGTGTTCAACTAAGTCAAATATCGGGGGGGCGGCTTTGGTCGTCCCTTATTTGTATACAGAAACGGACGTGTGATAATGGTAAACTTCAACAACGACTGGGACGAGCTGCTCAAAGGGGAGTTCGACAAGGATTACTACCTACAACTCAGACAGACACTCATAAACGAATACAGAACCCAGTGTATCTATCCCGGAATGTATGATATCTTCAACGCAATGAAGTATACGTCATATAACGATGTTAAATGCGTTATAATCGGTCAGGATCCATACCATGGCGAGGGACAGGCTCATGGACTGAGCTTTTCAGTACGAAAGGGCGTAGCTCCACCGCCGTCACTGGTAAATATCTTCAAGGAGATACGTGACGACGTTGGGATAGATAACCTCGGCAAGCATGGTGAGCTGACAAAATGGGCTCAGCAGGGAGTGCTGCTGCTGAATTCCGTTCTTACTGTACGTGCAGATCAGGCAAGGAGCCACAGGGGCATAGGCTGGGAGAATTTCACCACAGACGTTATACAACTCCTAAACAAGCGTGAGAAGCCAATGGTGTTTATGCTCTGGGGCGGCGACGCAAAGGCGAAGCAGCAGTACATAACCAATCCTGAACATCTTATACTCAAAGCAGCTCACCCAAGTCCGCTGTCAGCGTACAACGGTTTTTTCGGGTGCAGGCATTTTTCAAAGGCAAACGTATTTCTCCGCACTAATGGCTTGGGAGAGATAGACTGGTCGATAGACTGAACGGAGGACAGGTATGCATATTAAGGAACTTTTCGGAAAGAAGACGGTATTTTCCTTCGAGGTCTTTCCACCCAAGAAAACAAGTCCTGTAGAGGTGATATATGATACCCTCGACGAGCTCAACGGACTGAAGCCGGATTTCATAAGCGTTACCTTCGGTGCCGGCGGAAGCGGAAACAGCAGGTACGCACTGGAGATAGCCTCAAAGATAAAGGAGAGTGGCATTATACCCATGCTGCACCTTCCATGTATAAACTTCACAAGGGCAGAGATAGACGCGGCTCTTGACGAAGCCAAGGCTCGCGGTATAGATAACATACTTGCTCTAAGAGGCGATATAAATCCTGATATACCTCCTGTGGAGGAGTTCAGGTATGCCAGTGATCTAATAAACTATATTAAGACTAAGGGTAGCTTCGATATAGCCGGAGCATGCTATCCTGAGTGTCACCCTGACGCTGAAAACCTGATAGAGGATATAACCAATCTCCGCAAAAAGGTTGATGCAGGTGCAGACCACCTTATTACACAGCTTTTCTTCGATAACGACAGCTTTTATGAGTTCCGTGAAAAGGCTGCCATAGCAGGCATAAACGTGCCTATAGAAGCAGGTATCATGCCTGTTGTTAACAAGAGACAGATAGAGCGCATGGTAACTACCTGCGGCGCAAGTCTGCCAAGTAAATTCGTTCGTATCATGACGAAATACGAGCATAATCCCGAGGCTCTACGAGATGCCGGAATAGCTTACGCGGTCAATCAGATAGTTGACCTTGCCGCAAGCGGAGTTGACGGTATACACCTCTATACTATGAACAATCCCTACGTTGCACGCAAGATAAGCGAAGCAGTGAAGGGAATAATAGGTGCGTAATGGAGCTGCTGCCGATATCAAAGGCGGAAGCCGCACGGTATATGGGGGTTAAGGGGGAGCCGGACAGCGCTGTTTCAGAGCTGCTTGACCGCGCCGAAAAGCAGGTGCGAGAGGTTCTCCGCCCAAAATATGTATATATTGAAACAGATATCTCTATTACAGACGAGGGAGTTCTCCTCGGAGCGATGATTGAGCCCTTGACAGGAGATGACATAAGGCGTCACCTTAAAGGTTGCGATAAAGCCGTGCTTCTTGCTGCTACCCTTTCTCAGGAAGCAGACAAGCTCATACGTCAGGCAGCTGTGACGAATATGGCGTATTCACTCGCGCTGGACTGTATATGCAGCGCGGCGATAGAACAGGTCTGTGAACGTGCCGAGGAAGAGATATTTTCAAAGCTCTCCGCTCCATACAGGACATGGCGATTCAGCCCTGGCTACGGAGATCTTCCGTTAACACTTCAGCGTGGATTTTTGCTTGCACTTAACGCTCAGCGACGCATAGGGCTTACAGTGACGGATAGCTCTTTGCTAATACCGTCAAAATCCGTGACCGCTGTCATAGGGATATCAGACGTTCAAGTTACTAAGGGAAGCCGCGGTTGTGCAGTATGCACGATGAAGGACAGTTGCGCATACAGACTTTCAGGCAACATTTGTAAAAAATAGTACGTAATACAGGCACTTTTTAATAGTTTTTTAATCAGTAATATGTGATAATATCACTATAAATCGCTCTAAAATATATGTAAAATAGATATTGACATAAATAGTAACAAAGTGATATAATTAAGAAAAACGCAATAATTGATGAAATCGCAATTAAAGATATATTCAAATTTGAAAAGTGCTAACAAAAAAGGAGTTAGATGATGAGAAAAGCAAGGTATTTCATTTCTGCATTGCTGATAGTGTCAATGCCTGCATCTCTTCTTTCATGCAGCAAAAAGGATGAGCAGCCCAAGTACAGTAAGGAACTCGATACCTCTGTAAGGGAAGAGATACATAAGAATGCCGCTGAATCTGATCTTCTTACAGGCGACAAGCTGGAAAACGGCGAGATAAAGTGGCTCTCCGACTGGGATATAAACCCGGATTCTACCGGCAAGAACGTGCCTACGGATCTTGCAGTATTTCAGGAGCGCTACGGCGGCACTGTAAAATATTATAAATGTACTTATGAAAACCGCTACGAAAAGCTAGCGGAGTATATAAACTCTGACGAGGGCATAGACTTTTTCTACGGAGGAAATCTTGACGCCTTCCCCAACGGAGCGATAAAGAAGATATTTGCTCCTGTGGATGATTATATCGACTTTGATTCCCCACTATGGGAGGATGTCAAGGAGCTGAACGACAGCTTCGTATGGAACGGAAAGCACTATATGTCGGGCGTTCAGGCTACAGGAGATAAGGTCGGAGTGATATATAATAAAAAGACCGTTGCGGAAGCAGGTCTTGAGGATCCCGCAGATCTTTATGCAAAGGGAGAATGGGACTGGGACGCTTTTGAGGATATGCTCGAACAGTACGTTGACCCTTCAAAGCAAAGATACGGTATTGACGGTTGGTGGTTTGAGTTCGGACTGATGAATACCATAGGTCTGCCGCCAGTAAGCATCGAAAACGGCAGGTTGGTGAGCAATATCGGTGATCCTGCAATGGAGCGTGTCCAGAACTGGATGTACGGGCTCAGCCAGAAAGGCTATGTAGCTATCGGAAGTGAGGATCTAGGTTGGGAAGCCCGGCCTGCGTATATTGGAGAGGGAAAAACACTGTTCTATCCTGCGGGCTTGTATGAGTTTTATAAGGAGAAGTCTCAGTGGAGCACAACCTTCGGAAACGACGCATTCTTCGTTCCTATGCCAAAGGACCCAAAGGCGGACGAATACTATATTCCCACAGGCTTTGAAGCTTATATGTTCGTCACCGGGGGTTCAAATCCCGAGGGAGTGGCAAAGTATCTTGACTGCAAGCGATTTACTCATATCGACAAGGATACCAAGTCTCTTGCTGATAAGCAGTTTACTGAGGACTACGGTTGGTCTCAGGAAATGCTGGATATGAAGAACAGTATGCAGGAGCTTGCAGAAGAAAATCCTGTTATCGACATTTCAAAGGGTATATCAGATGACTGCGGAGAGCTTCTTGATGACAGTCTCAGAAAGGCTGCAAGAGGAACGCCGTGGAATGAGACTTATGAGGCGATATACGCAACTGTCGATAAGTATCTTGAAAAGATAAACGCAGATTCCGGATCTGCGGATGTCGGATGAATCCCATAAATCATTAATAGTACACCGGTATATATTCAGACTTTTATGATGCGCGACAAAATGCTGTAATAGATCAGAAATAGGTATGATCTTGTTAATTAAAACTTGGAAAGGAGGCTGTGATCATGGAGAAAGTGCTCGTTACAGGGGGATGTGGACTTATCGGTCAGCATATTTGTTCAGGATTGCTGAAAAAGGGATATGAGGTCATAGCTATTGACAGGGAGGAGACAGGTTATAACGATGGAAAAGACAATTATACCTTCGTTGAATGTGATCCTACCGACAAGAATACCATTGCAGAATTATTTGAAAATTACAAATTTTATGCTGTTGTACATGCTGCTTTTACCGTCGATAACGATTACGGACCAATCGTTACCGAAAAGGAGATGAAGGAGTCTGCTGTGGCGGATAAGTTCATCTATCACTACGCTGCGACATCGACTGCTAAGAAGATCGTTATGCTCAGCACCTCTCAGGTTTACCAGTTCCCGAAGACACGTGAACCTATACGCGAGGACAGCGATCTTAAGCCTGTCACAAATTATGCCAGCATGAAGTATGCATCAGAGAAGGCAATGTCTTCCGAAATGCAGCACCATAAGGACGAAGAGCTCATCGGTTGTATAATCCGCTTTGCTCCGGTGTATACCTTAAACTTCACTGACAATCTTATGGTGAAGATAACTGACCCAAAGGACGGCTCTCTCTTCGTATTCGGCGAGGGACAGTATGGCTTTCAGATGTGCTGCGTACATAATCTGGTGGACTTTATACTGTGCTTTATAAAGAATGCAGACTCAGCACGGTATGCGGGAGTATACAACGTGAGTGACAAGCTTCTCACTACTGCTGCTGATATCATAACCTTCATGCGTGAGCATCATCGCCTCGGAGCTGTAATGCAGAAATCTTCTAGCGGAGCGATATCGAAGCTCAAGGGCATATTCGGAGCTAGCAAGGAAGAGAAGCAGAATTATCGTTATCTCGATCTGAGCAAGCACGAAAACAATAATATGCTTGACTGCACCCGTGCGTCGAAGTTCGTAACTTTCAGGTGGGATATACATAACACCAAGTAAAATATGTAAGCCCCGTGTGTCTTTTGTTTGACGCACGGGGCTTTTTATGCTTATTATTCTATTACCGTATAATTCTCGGCAGCATTCTCCTTGGTTGCGTGTTCCGTAACGCTAAGTACCTTAACCTTAAGGGGGCGTGTACCCATATTTATCTCGATTATATCGCCCACCTTTACGTCATAGGAAGCCCTTGCGACTTTGCCGTTCACGACTATCTTCTCCGCGTCGCATGCTTCGTTTGCGACAGAGCGGCGCTTTATAAGGCGCGTTACTTTGAGGTATTTATCAAGTCTCATAAATTCCTTCCTTATACAGATTATTGCAAAGCAAACGGGGACAGTGGACTGTCCCCGTTATATTCATTACTTTTTCTTCTTCTTGCTGTTCTTTACAGTGTTAACAGCTTCCTTGAGACCTCTACCAGCCTTGAAAGCGGGAGCCTTACAAGGAGGGCAAACCATCTTAGCCTTTGTCTTGGGGTTGATGCAGGTCTTTTCGCCTCTCTCACGAACCTCGAAAGTACCGAAGCCTGTGATAGAAACCTTGTCTCCCTTTACGAGAGCTTCCTGAATAGATGAAAGTGTAGCCTCAAGTGCTGCAGCAGCGTCCTTCTTTGTGCAGCTTGCCTTCTCTGCGATAGAGTTGATGAGTTCAGTCTTTGTCATTTTTACGTTCCTCCATTTTTACTGATAATTGATTTTGCCTTGTCCCAAAAAACGTCAAGCTCTTCAATAGGAAGATTCTTCATATCGAGGTTTTCCGCAGAAGTCAAATCTTCTGTGACAGAAAAGCGCTTGATAAACTTTTCCGTAGCGGATTTAAGTGCTAACTCGGCATCAACGCCGAGGTGGCGGGCTGCATTTACGCACGAAAAAAGCAGATCGCCGATCTCTTCTTCGATATTAGCCTTATCGCCGTTGGCGATAGCAGCGTCCAGCTCAGACTTTTCGTTTCCGATACAAGCTACGGCATCCTCAGCGCAGCGAAAATCCATACCTGCGCGCATTGCTCTTTTGCCGACCTTCTGTGCTCTCATAAGAGCCGGAAGTGACTTCGCAACGCTTGTGAGTGTGTCAGTATATCGTTCCTGTCCCTTTGTTTCCATTTTAATAGCGTCCCAATTCTTAAGCACCTGATCGGTGGTATTGGCTGTAACGCTGCCAAAAACGTGGGGATGGCGGATGATTAGCTTCTTGCAGACTTCGTCGCACACATCATCGAAAGTAAACGTACTTGTTTCTTCCTCGATTCTGCAATGGAAAACCACCTGAAGCAGAACGTCACCCAGCTCTTCGCGAAGAAGCGCCTTGTCGTCAAGGTCGATAGCTTCTATGACCTCGCAGGTCTCTTCTATGAAGTCGCTCCTGATAGACTGGTGGGTCTGTTCTCTGTCCCAGGGACAGCCACCCTCGCCTCTCAAAAGCCTGACTATATCGAGCAGATCACTGATCGAATAATGATCCTTCTGCTGATAATCAACCATAGGATAACACTCCCTTAATGACGGGCTATGTAATATAATACCCTAAAATTTGTCAAATTGCAACCTATTTTTTACAATTTCGTCAATTTTGTAGAATAAAAGGTTTTACTTAGTTGTGGTTTGTATATTTTTGACATATAATTACTCTCGGTTATATATATGTAAATATAAAAACCTGATTATTTTCCTACCTATCAACAAATCCGACCTTATGGAAGGCCTTTGAAACTATCCTTCCGGAGTACCTGAGAGCCTTCTGCGCCCCCTCTGTATAACACTCCTTAAGGTATGTTTTATCTGCACTGAGCTTGGAAAACTCTGTACGGACAGGTTCAAGGTGATCTGCAACAGCTTCTCCCACAGCGAGCTTGAAGTCGCCGTAGCCCTTTCCTGCAAATTCAGACTCTATAGCCTTGAAATCCTTGCCGGTAACGCAGGAGTAAATGGTCATAAGGTTATTTATGCCGTCCTTGCCTTCACGGTAGCATATCTCAGCCTCACTGTCAGTGACAGCTCTCTTGAACTTACGCACGATAGTGTCTTTATCGTCAAGTATAAGTATGCAGGCATTGGGGTTTTCGTCCGATTTGGACATCTTCTTGGTCGGTTCCTGCAAGGACATTATCTTTGCGCCGACTTCTGGGATATATGGTTCCGGGAGGGTAAAGAAGTCGCCGTAGCGCTGGTTGAAGCGCTGAGCGATATTTCTTGCCAGCTCCAGGTGCTGCTTCTGGTCAACGCCTACAGGAACGAGGTCTGCGTTGTAGGCGAGGATATCCGCAGCCATAAGAGTGGGATAAGTAAACAGACCTGCATTGATGTCATCGGGGTGTTTCTGACTCTTGTCCTTGAACTGGGTCATACGCGAGAGTTCACCGAACTGTGTATTGCAGCCGAGTATCCAGTTGAGCTCGGCGTGAGTTGGAGCGTGGCTCTGTATAAAGAGTATCGACCTTTTGGGGTCAACGCCGCATGCCATAAGAAGTGCATAAGAATTTAGTGTATTCTGACGGAGCTTTGCAGGTTCCTGTCTTACTGTTATAGCGTGCATATCAACAACGCAGTATATGCAGTTGTACTGCTCCTGCAAAGTGCCCCAGTTCCTTACAGCTCCGATATAGTTACCGAGTGTGAAGGTGCCTGTGGGCTGGATACCGCTGAATATCAGCTTTTTATCGTCCATTAGAGGTTCTCCTTACTGATTTGCTTCTTTTCTTCTGATAGCGTCGTCTTTGAGCTGACAGTTTCTGATCTCGTTTAGGACGCGCTGATAGAGAACGTAGAATGTACGGAGCTCTTTCTCCTCCTCTGGGATAAGTCCTTCGGCGATCTGAGTTTTGTATACTCCGCCCTTTGTGAGAAGGAAGATATTGTTTGTCTTGCCCTTGGGGAGGTCATAAGCCTTTGTCTTTTCAGCCTTGGGCATTAGCTGACCTGCATTTGCAACAAGAGCGTGAGCAGCCTGAACGAGGTTTCTGTACCTCTGTGAAGCGCCTGTGTACTCACCGCCATTGTTGAAGTAGATATTTGCAGCTCCGTTGATGAAGCATACCATAGTTGTGAGCACATCAGCGGACATGGGGATATCAATAACTACTCCGAAAACGTCGTCTTTTTTTAGCTTGACGATACTGTTGAAGTACTCGGCGGGAAAGTTAATAGCCTGTCCTCTTGTCATGAGATATTTCTGTGTGACATTATATCTGTCTGTCATTCTGTTTGGCATAGTGGTTTATCCTTTCAGTGTAATTTCTTTTTTATTATCAATCGAGCATTTCCTTTGTCATACGGGCAAGGATGTCCATGCCCTTCTTTATCTGCTCGTTTGTAGGCGTAGAATAATTGAGTCTAAACGAGTGGCTAACCTCGTCCTGCTCTATGCTGAACGAATTTCCTGGAACGACTGCTATCTTGTATTCCTGAACAGCCTTCTTGCAAAAATCGTTCATGTTGCAGTTCTCGGGGAGGTCACACCATACGAAAAGGCCACCCTGAGGCTTGATGTATTTTATTTTCTTTGAGAACTCATTGTCTATATATCCGCACATAAGGTCGCACTTTTCCTTGTATATAGCGCGGAGCTTCTTAAAATGTGCTTCTCTGTCAACGGTGGACATGAACCTGTAGGATACTACCTGAGCCCACATATTTGAGTGAACGTCAGCGACTTGCTTGCAGACCACCATTTTCTGTATTACCGGCGAGGGAGCAGAGCAGTAGCCTGTTCTGAAGCCGGAGGATATTATTTTTGAGAAGGTGCTGGAGTATATTACTCTGCCCTCGGTGTCGAAGCTCTTTATGCAGGGAACATTCTCACCTGCGAAGCGGAGCTCGCCGTAGGGGTCGTCTTCAAGTATTATGAAGTCATACTTGCATGCAAGGTCATATACAGCCTTTCTCTTTGCAAGTGACATAGTTTTGCCTGTGGGATTCTGAAAGTTGGGTATAACGTAGAGAAGCTTGACGTTCTTCTCTGTTTTGAGAGCGCTTTCCAGCTTTTCCAGGTCGATGCCGTCGTTTTCCATTTCTATACCTTTGAGGTGAACGTTATATGAGCGGAAAGCGTTGAGGGAGCCTATGAAGCTCGGAGACTCAACTAGCAAAGTATCTCCCTCGTTAAGGAGCACCTTGCAGGCGAGCTCGTTAGCCTGCTGACCGCCCGATGTTATGATGAGATCGTCAAATTCCTTATGAAAGCAGCCCTTTTCTGTCATCCAGCCCTTTAGGAGATCACGGAGGGGAGTATAGCCCTCGGTCACGCTGTACTGCAAAGCAAGTATGGGATCGTCCCTGAGAAGCTCAGCGGAGATCTCTGCTATTCTTTCCTTGGGGAAAGCCTCGGGAGCAGGGTTTCCTGCCGCGAAGGATATTACCTCCGGATCTGCCGTGAATTTAAGTATTTCTCTGATAGCTGATGCCTGAAGCTTGCTTACCTTATCTGAGAATTTATATTCCATGATAAAAACCAGCCTTTCGTCTGTTTGGTATTGTATTAGTTGAGCTATGCTCCGTCCTTTTCGGACATAAATGCATCACGTTACGTTCCTTTTGCACAGTCTTTCATAACATTATAACACATTATTCTAAAAATAGCAACAATCGCGGAGAAAAAAATCCTGCTATTTTATTTGTAGCGCTAACTTCAGAGCTGTACTTCATAATTAAGGCGACTGCAACATATATTTTTGTAAAAAGGAATTTTTGATACCAAAAGGTCAAAAAGGAGGTGTTTCGGACTGAAAAGTCAGAATTTCATCAAGGGTTCAATTATACTGATGATATCGGCAACAGCGGCAAAGCTGCTGGGAGTTGTGTTCAGGATACCGCTGACGAATATGCTTGGCGGCATAGGCATGGGCTATTTCAGCTGTGCATACAGCCTCTTCATGCCGATATACGCTCTTACCGTAACAGGTATAAGTTCCGCAGTGGCGCGTTTGACCGCACAAAGCGTTGCACTCGGTATGTATTCCAATGTCGCGAAGCTGCGCCGTGAAGCTCTTATACTATTTACAGCAGTGGGACTTGCGGGAAGTATGCTGATACTGTTTCTTGCCAAGCCATTTAGCCTTTATTTTACAGGCGGTACGGAGGCTGCGGCGGCGGTGACGCTCATAGCCCCGTCGGTATTGTTCGGGTGCATAACGGCAGTGGAGCGCGGCTATTACGAGGGCATGAGCAATATGTATCCCACAGCCGTTTCACAGGTGGCAGAGGGGATAATAAGGACAGTAGCAGGACTCCTGCTGTGTAGTTTTGTCACAGCTCATCCGCGCACAGTCTTGAGGCTATTTTCTGGCGTTACGGATATACGCGGAGCAGCTGCTGCGGCAGGTATACTTGGCGTTACACTATCAACAGCCGGAGCAGTGCTTTTCTTTGGAATAATAAGGTTATTTTTCCGTGTTCCTAACGGAGGAGAGCATCATACCATGAGCAGTAGAGCCATTGCGGGGGAGCTTTTTTTCACAGCCCTCCCGATGGGGGTGAGCGCTCTTGTGACTAATCTCACGGCTATTGTGGATATGTGGACAGTGATATGGTGCATATCACGCTTCGGAAGCAGAATTGAAGCTCCTACAGGCATATCCGCAAGCCAGTTGCCCCATTTCATATACGGATCCTTTGCAGGCATAGCCCTTACGGTTTTTAGTCTTGTGCCGTCGGTTACGAATATGCTTGGCAAGGGAGCCCTTACCTGCATAGCTTCAGCCCGTGAGAGCGGTGACAGGAAAGCCCTCGAACGCGGCACCGTGCAGGCTCTCCTGACATCGACAGTCATAGCTGTACCCTCGGCAGCCGGGATATTTGTACTCTCTCCGCAGATACTGGGTTTTCTCTATCCTCGGCAGCCTGATGAAGCAGCTCTGTGTGTGGCGCCGCTCAGGTATCTCATGGCTGGCATGGTCTGTCTCTGTGTGTCCTATCCACTTTTCAGTATGCTTCAGGCGGTGGGAAAGCCTGCTGCGCCGCTGAAAATAATGCTTGTCGGGACGGCAGTGAAGCTTATCTTCAATCTCCTTTTGATACCATTCATGGGGGTTGACGGAGCAGCGCTCTCCACCTCTGTGAGCTATGTTTTTATCCTTACGAAAGCTCTGTGGATATACATCAGAGCCTCGGGAGTCAGGCTTGGCTTTTCCCATTTCGGAAAGGTGCTGTACGCAGGGGCAATGTGCGGTGGTTCGGCTTACCTTACAGCCTGTGCAGCTGAACGCTTTGAATTGCCATTATTTGCAATTATATGTGGCTCTGCGGCAGTCGGGGGCACGGTATATTTGCTGTTTCTGAGGTTCCTTTCAGCAAGTCTGAAAAGTTGCTCCTGCGGCGATTAGTGGAATTTTGTTGACGTAGCCACATAGAGAGATTATTTCTGTTGAAAACAGTCAAAAAAGCTGATTCTCATTGTTGTTATCTCTGAAAAGTAGTGAACCGCGTTGCAAAAATGTGTGAAATATGCTATAATGATAACAAGGGAAGAACCTGTTCGGGGACAGGGGAGGTATTAAAATGAAAGGAACAATAATCAGATTTATATCAGCTGGGGCGGCATTATTAATGATACTTGCACCCTCTATAACAAGAGTATATGCAGGACGTGCAGCAGGAGACCCGTACAAGCTGGAAAGCGGGCTGGATCCGGAAAATTCAAAAATCAAGCCAATACTGTCGTTAAGTCAGATTGAGCTTCCGCTGAATAAGGCGAAGGAAGAACCCGAACAGAGTATAGAACTGACAGTTACTGGAGCAGAGGGTAAGTATGCTTCCACAGGACTACACGTGAAGTTCGACGACAGGCTTGAGATACTGAAAGACGATGGCGATTATGCCACAAGTGGTCCGGCTCTTAAGAGGATAGGAATGATAGATTCTTCACCCGACTGGCTGGATGAGAACAACGTACCACATGGTGTGTTCGTAATGACAGGTGCTTCTTCCAACAAGGGCAGGGATGGCGTTATGTGGACATTCCTGCTAAGGCTTCCGGATGACATACAGGTAGGCGACGTATATCCAATAGAGATATACTATCAGAAGGGAAAAAGTTCGGGCGATCTGTTCACCGACCTTTTACAGGATAAGGAAGGCAGACTTATGGATGCATGGGTATTCACACATGGTATTGAGCAGGGCTATATAAAAATAACCGAGGAAGAGCCGACAACTGTTCCTGAGCCTGTCATAAAGGTGAAGAAGGGCGACCCTAACGGTGACGGTATAATTGATGCGGTAGACGCTTCGTATATGATGGCTAATTATGCTAAGATTTCCACAGGCGTATATGAGCCTGATATAGAGGATATCATGACGTGCGACGTTAACGACGACGGCATGATGGATGCTGTAGACGCATCTATAGTGCTTGCGTACTATGCTTATGTATCGTCTGGCGGAACAGACGAATTTGAAGTCTTTTTAGAAACTCAAATGTTCCTACGGCAAGCCATAGACAGATAGAAAAGAAAGCCCGCTGACTGCGGGCTTTCTTATATCCTTATTTTTTAAGAACCGATGGATCGGGAGAACTGATATCGTCAGCAGTCACGGCAAACTTTATTACTGTGCCTTTGTCGTTGGGGTTACTTCCGGTTGGGAAGAAGCATACAGTGAAATCCTTCATGTCCTTTTTGAGTATGAAGCCTCCCACGATGCCGCTGAACTGTCCGTTTGACGGGATATCAAAGGGATCAAGGAAGTATTTGTCGCTTTTGAAGAGGCTTTCTGCATAGAGCTGACTGCGCACGTCGGAGTATATATCCGTACCGTCAGCAAGCTGTATATAGAAGTTGTTCAGAGTGCTGAGGGTATAGGCTGTATCCGTGTTGTTCTTGAGGTCGATATCGAAGTATATGAACTGCTCGTTATCGCTGGTTTCGGGGACTATTATAGACTTTAGTGTGAAAGAGGTATCGTTCTCGGTTATCTCGCTTCCGATAACTCCCTTTATCTCGTGTGAGCCGATAGGATTCACGGGAGTCGTATTCTTTGTGGGGATTATATCCTCTATCGGGATATCGTTGTTATTGCTTTTGCCTTTATCCATACAGCCTGCGGAAACTGCAGCTGTTATACAAGCTGCAAGAACTAGTGCAGCAGCTTTTTTTATTTTCATTGTTTTATCCTCCGTTGTATCATGGACCGCTATGCGGTATTATGTTATTTAAAGCACATATAGTATATCACAACTGTGCATTAAATGTCAAGTGATGGTCGTTTATTGCGGAAAAACGAAAAAAATTCACAAGCCCACTTGAAAACATAGTAAACCTATGGTATAATAGAGTGCATAACGGACCGAAAGGAAGTGCAGCACTTTATGAAGATCTCTACCAAAGGAAGATACGCACTGCGAATGCTCTATGACCTTGCTCTGCATAGTGAAGAGGGATATGTGTCCCTAAAAGATATAGCCGACAGGCAGGGTATATCCAAGAAGTATCTAGAACAGATAGTACCCTTGCTGAACAAGACGGGACTTCTCAGGACAAACCGCGGAAACAAAGGCGGATATATGCTTTCCGGAAAAGCTGAAGAGGTAACTGTAGGTGATGTCCTAAGAGCTACAGAGGGAAGTCTTGCTCCCGTCGCCTGTCTTGAATTTGAACCCAATGAGTGTCCGAGGGTCGGAGAATGCTCGACACTATACATATGGGAGGGGCTGTACAAGGCAGTGAACGACTATCTTGACAGTGTAACTCTCCGGGATATTATCGAGCACGGACAGGGGTTGACCGGAGATTACTGTATATAACGAAATGGCAAACAAATAACCGAGAGTATGGCAGCAGCTTCTCACTTGCATGACTATGAACTGTTTTTGCAGAGTATTGATTATTCGGTTTCAAAGCTTGTTATTATGCTTAAAGACTTGAAGGAATGTTCTGCTGAGCTTGAGATATGCCAATTTTGGGCGTTTATTTTCGTTCACAATGAGCCATGAGGAGAGAGAAGCTATCTGAGATACTTGATGTCGATGATAAAAAAGGTTATGTCTTTTGAGCTCAATTCGTGAGACATCATAACTGTTCAATCTAAGTAAATAAAAAGCCATAGAGAAGGCAGTTCAAGTCAAAAAATTTGACGCTTTCCCTATGGCTTTTTGCTGTTGCCAGCTGTGAAAGTGTATGTGAAAAAAGAATCATTCAAACATTGGTGTGGAGAGGTAACGCTCGCCAGTATCAGGAAGCAGAGCAACGATGGTTTTGCCCTTGTTTTCCGGACGTTTTGCAAGCTGTATAGCAGCCCATATAGCTGCACCGGATGAGATTCCAACGAGTACGCCCTCGTTTCTGACGATGTTCTTTCCTGCTTCAAAAGCATCCTCGTTTGATACAGTTATGATCTCGTCATATATCTTGGTATTGAGCGTCTCCGGAACAAAGCCTGCGCCGATACCCTGTATCTTATGTGGGCCTGCTTTGCCCTCGGAGAGTACAGGCGAGCTTTTGGGCTCAACTGCAACTATCTTAACATCAGGATTCTTGGATTTAAGGTAAGCGCCTGTGCCACTGACGGTACCGCCGGTACCTACGCCCGAAACGAAGATATCAACCTTTCCGTCGGTATCCTCCCATATCTCAACGCCTGTTGTCTTTTCGTGTATAGCAGGGTGTGCAGGGTTTGTGTATTGTGAAGGTATAAAGCTGCCCTTGATCTCCTGAGCCAGCTCCTCAGCCTTGGCTATAGCGCCCTTCATGCCCTTTGTGCCGTCTGTGAGGACAAGTTCCGCACCGTATGCCTTCATGAGGTTGCGACGCTCAATGCTCATGGTCTCAGGCATTGTGATGATAAGACGGTAGCCTCTTGAAGCTGCAACAGAAGCAAGACCTATACCGGTATTTCCGCTGGTGGGCTCGATGATAACGCTGCCCTCTTTGAGTATACCCTTAGCCTCCGCGTCATCTATCATAGCCTTTGCAACTCTGTCCTTAACGCTTCCTGCCGGGTTGAAGTATTCAAGCTTGGCAAGGATCGTAGCGTTTAACTCATGTGCCTTTTCAGTATTTGTGAGTTCGAGAAGGGGAGTACCGCCGATGAGGTCTGTGATCTTCTTATAAACTTTCATAATAATATCTCCTTTATAGGTATTTATTGTTTTGTCATGTCTGAGATGCGCTTAAAAGCGACAACATCGCTTTATATAACTGGTATGCATAAAATACCTCCAAGCAATATTTATATCACCTATATGTTTGGTATGATTATATTATAACAACTAAATTTACATTTGTCAACCCTTTTTTTAAAAAAACACATACAACAAAAAAATCCGGGAGCGATCTTTGTGGGACCGCTTCCGGACTTGTATCATTCAGATTGTTTATCAGTTTGTGCCGGTCTGTGTGCCCTTAGCGATCTTAGCGTAATCGCCAGCAGCTGATATGCTAACAACGTCCATAGCGTTTGAATCGTAGTATACCCAAACGAGCATAGCTGCAAGACCTGTATTGTTCTTGAGGTTGATGTAGTAATCAACTGTGTCTCCTGCCTTTGCGGAAACATTGTCACCGTATGCAACGCAATTTGTTTCGTTCGAAACGTCCTGAGGAGCGATGTCTCCTCCTACTCTGATATTACCCTGTATAACCTGAGGTTTAATTGACTGTGCTCTGAGGGTAGAGAAGTCAGGAGTGAATCTTACTGCGTAATCCTTTTCGGGAATATTGTCCTTGAGCTTGAATGTAACCTTTATGATCTGACCGTTGAATGCGTAGCCGTCCTGAGTAATCTGAACGCCGTTCTTTTCAGTAGTCGTGTCAGGATCCGGAGAAATATCTACCCAGAGGCAATATCTCTTTTCCATTTTGCTGACATATTCTGATGAAGCGTCAGTGGGCTTGGTAACGATCTCTGTAACAGCCTGCCCCTGAGCATCCGTGACCTTCTCGCCGTTTGCCTCTGTTACCTCAACTACTTCAGTAGCAGGCTGTGCAGAGGTAGGGTCTTCAGCGGAGAGGTCGTCGTTGCCTGCGGGCATTCCAGTTGCAGCGAATTCTTCGAGAGAACCAGATTGGAAAGGTGTGACAACAACGTTTCCGTCCTCGTTCTTAATCTGGTCAATCTCAACGTCGGGAGTTGTGGTCTGCTGCGCTGAATCAGCAGCAGTGGTATTGGAATTGTCGGAGCTGCCGCCGTTAGAGCTCTGCTCCTTTGAGGAGAGACATGATGTAAACGAAGTAAGAGCAACGCAGACAACAGCTGCCAGTGCGATGACTTTTTTTCTTGAATCAAACATAGTTTTCTATCCTTTCATTAAGGGGATTCGTTTGTATAAGGCGGTACTGTGCGCACCGCTCATCTTATAATAATTATACACACGCTGCGATTGTTTGTCAAGACGAAGGCGGAATTGTAATCAATTATTTGACAAAGAGACACAGTTTCACCACTTTTGTTTCACCGTTTTGTCATTTTTATTTATATTTACTTAAAAGTTGGGTTATTGGCACATTATTATATAAAATTGAAGGTTTTGCACGTATATTAGTCGAAATGCTGTATTGCAAAGAACGCCGGAGCGTGATATAATTATAATTGGTGTTTTTAGTATGCTCCTGTTGAGATGTCGGGGGCATTTTGGAAAGGACATATGACAATGGGAAAAAAGGCAATGGCGCTCTTCACAGCCGCAGCAATGCTGCTGCCCGGCGTGTCATGCGCTAAGAAAGGCGGATCGCCTGCTCTGTCGGAAAAAGAAAAAGAGACAGTCAAGCAGGAGGTAACGACTGCCATTACCGAGGAGGAAACTATTGAGATGGCGACCGAGCATATAAGCCCAGTTGAGACCGTTTCGGCGATTATCGGTTCTCAGGTGACTGACGGGAGGGTCATCGGAAGAGCACAGGGAAGCAATACGGCGAAATTCCCACTTGCAGACCTGATAGACGAAGGCGACAGGATAATATCCTTTACGTTTGTAGTATATGCAGGGGACGGAGCAAGCAGCATAGGCGAATTCAAGGGAGGCTGCGGCATATCGGTTGATGAGGGCTGCGCAGCGGCTACTCATAAGTGCTGGTATCAGTCAGAGGAGTTCACAGCCCCTACACAGGGCTCTTACGGAGAGATAACATGGAACGTGCCCGATGAGCTGAAGGATTACATTCACGAGAGCGGAGAAGTGATGTTTGGCTATTGGTGGGGAAACTGTGAAAGCCTCCGCATAGAAAATGTGATATGTACCCTTGAAAGGACAAGAGAGGTGCCGGTAGACGGCACAGGCGTTTTCGGATCTGGGGTGAGCGTTGCTCATTCTGAAGGCGACAGAACGGTACGCGTACCTCTTGATATCATGCCGCAGGACATGGTGCCAGAGGTGGTGACGTTCAGTATTGAAGCTGAGGGAAGACTCGGAAAATTCACGGGAGCCTATGGGATAAGCTCGTCGGCAGGCGAGTATGTCTCAGGCGATACCGCTGTGTTTACCAACGATTCCTCACTTGAACTGGTATGGTTCGTTCCCGACAAGGCAAAGGGCTGTATAGCGGAAAACAACGAGCTGCTGTTCAATTACTGGTGGAGCGAGCAGCCGTCTGTTACTTTAAAGAGTGTAAACGTAAAGTACAGCGTAAATACCGGAGATTATCCTGCTCCTGAAAACAATATCGGGCTGGAAGTGGCTACGGAGACATTTTTGCCGAGCGTGAACGGATTCCGCAGTGCAGCTGAGATAGTATCGGCTATAAAGGTGGGCTGGAACCTTGGAAATACCCTTGACAGCTACAATACTGGCAAGAGCGGGCTTAAGACCGAGACTGGCTGGGGAAATATGAAGACCACCAGTGAGATGATACAGTCTGTAAAGAAGGCTGGCTTCAACGCAGTAAGAGTGCCTGTGACCTGGGCTGAGCATACAGACGGCGACAGGATACAGAAAGAATGGCTCGACCGCGTACAGGAAGTAGTGGATTACGCCTATAATGAGAATATGTTCGTGATACTGAATATGCATCACGACGACTATATATGGTTCGATCCGCAGGCTTCCTCATACGAGGAGGACAGCGCCCGCCTCAGGAGTATATGGGAGCAGATATCTGAGCGCTTTGGTGACTATGACGACCGCCTCATTTTTGAAGGAATGAACGAGCCGAGAACGGTGGGCTCTTCTATGGAATGGATGGGCGGTACCAAGGAAGAGCGCAAGACCGTCAATAAATACGCAAGGGACTTCGTGAAAACAGTTCGTGCAAGCGGCGGAAAGAACGCTGACAGGACCCTTATAGTGACATCCTATGCAGCCTCTGCTGACAGCGTGGCACTCAATGATATGTCTGTGCCAAGCGGAAAGAACATAGTGTTCAGTGTTCATTATTACGCACCGTGGAACTTTGCCGAGGGAAATGAGACTGTATTTACTGAGAGCGGCAAGGGCGAGCTGGATGCCAAGTTCTCGGAGCTTAAGCAGAAGTTCATTGACAAGGGTATACCGGTCATAATAGACGAGTTTGGCTGCGTAAACGCTGCCGACGCCGCAATAAGGAGCAGCTATTATACATACTACATAAGCGCAGCCAAGTCCAAGGGCATAAAGTGCTTTGTATGGGATAATGGCAAGATGAGCGGTGAATCGAGCTTCGGAATATTCAACAGAGGAGCCCTTACATGGGAGGGCAATGTCCTCAGCGCCATAATGGAAGGCACAAAATAACAGGTCTTTAAATGCGGAGCAAAGCTCCGCATTTTTGTTCGGTAAACAGATGCATCCGGCTGAAAACAAATCTTTCCGCTTGACATCGGAGAAAAAATATTATATAATCAGCGTATAAGAATTTATCCAAGGAGGTAAAAAAACATGAAAAAATTGATCTCAGCACTCATTTCAGCAGCTATCGGGGCCACCGCTCTTGTACCGTTTGCAGCAGCAGCGGAGGAAAGCGGCAGCGGTATGGTACTGCTCGGCGACAGCATTGCAGCAGGATACACAAGAAAGGGCTACATAGAGCATAACTACGGTGAAATATGCGGCGACTATCTTGGATGCAACGTATACAATTACGCAAAGCCCGGTGACACCACCGACGATCTGCTCAGCAAGCTCGGAAGCTTCACCGCGGAACAGAGCAAAAATCTTGCCGACGCGGAATATGTTGTTATCTCCGTAGGTGGCAACGATATACTTGGTTATATTGCAAAGTATATGCTTAACTACGCAGAGCAGAACAACTACTTCAAGGATGGTTATTCCGCCAAAGACGTTCCGGCATCTCCCAAGATAACAGACCTTACGACAATGTTAGATGTCGACAAGCTCAAGTCAGAGCTTCAGGGTTCTTATTCGGCTGCTATCACCTTTGGTGACAAGCTGAGCACACTGTCAGAGGATATATGCGGAAAATATGACAAGAAAACAAAGACGTACAGCGGTGGATACATCGGCACTCACGTTATCGACAATATACAGAATGCAGCAGATACCATAAAGGAGTCGAACCCCAACGCAAAGGTATATGTTCAGACCATATTCCAGCCAGTGCAGATCGAGCCTGAATATATAAACGCCAAGTACGGAAAGGGCTCGAATTATTCGCTTATGCTCAACGTTGTTAGAATGGAACTGGAGAATATCATGAAGTCCTACTCCGACCAGCTTTCAAACGTAAGTGATATCGACGTGGTAGATGTATGGGAACAGTTCACCTCGACTGAGGATACCCTCAGCGCATCCAATCCCGGTCATGCAAGCTATTTTGTAGATATAAAGGCGGATCAGCTTTCGGATATTGACATTCACCCGAATCAGAAGGGAAACGTTGCAATTGCAGCTGCTATCCTTGAAAAGATAGGAGATCTCCACGACGACACAGGACTTCTCAGCAGCATCTTCGAGAGCTTCAGCGACAAGGACAGCTATCCAGAGATTGCTCTTGCAACCTACAAGAAGGTAGCAGGAGACGCAAAGCAATCCGCAGAACAATCCGCAAAGCTTGGCGACATAAACTCCGATGGCTTCGTTGACGCAGTTGACGCTTCAAGCGTGCTTGCAGAATATACAAAGCGTGCCACAAGTGATAATGGCAATTTTACAGATGAGCAGGCAAAGCTTGCAGACGTTGATGTGAACGGTATCGTAGATGCAGTTGACGCTTCAAAGATACTTGCATACTATGCATATCTCTCCTCAAATTCAGGCGAGACCAAGTCTATAGAGGAGTTCATCAAGACATTATGATAACGACATTATAAAATGTTCAGCGGACAGGAGACCACTGTCCGCTGCTTCATATAAGGAGAACGGACAATGAAAAATATGTATTTCGTGGTGAATCTTCTTTCAGGAAAAGCCGTCATGAATAAAAAGCTCGGAAATATAATAGACAGCTTCGTAAAGGACGGATTTAAGGTAACTGTACACACAACCCAGAACGGCGATGACGCTTCGGAGCAGGCAGCTTATGCCTGTGAAAACGGCTACGATGTACTTGTTGCGGCAGGAGGCGACGGCACTCTCAGTCATTGCCTTCACGGAGTTATGGGATGTGAGAACAGGATAACTATAGGCTATATACCAGCAGGCACTACCAACGACTTCGCAAAGGGTATCGGCATACCTTCAGACCAGCTGAGGGCTGCTGCAATTATCTCCAAGGGCGAGACCGCGCTCTGCGACGTTGGAGGCTTCAACGACACATATTTTTCGTATGTTTCAGCCTTCGGAGCCTTTACTAATATCCCCTACGAGACTCCTCAGAGAATAAAGAATATGTTCGGACACGCAGCGTACATTGCCGACGGTGCTACACAGCTCACAAGTATAATAAAGGCTAAGCCCCTGCGCATAGAATATGAGGACATAGTTATTGAGGGTGAATTCGTATACGGCATGATAACGAATACTGCTTCTGTGGCAGGCATGATAAGTATGAATAACTTTCTCCTTGACGATGGAGTATTTGAGGTAACTCTCATCAGAAAGCCGAGGAATCCTGCCGAGATTGGCATGACTCTTCTTGCTCTCGCCAAAAACGACATGACAGATAAAAACATAGTTTTCTTCCGTACTGATGCTGTCACCATAACCTGCCTATCCGATGAGCCCTTCACATGGACGAAGGACGGAGAGTATGGCGGAATGGAAAAGGTGAACCATTTGTGCTGCCACAAAAAGGCAGTTCGCTTTATAGTCAGCGGAAAGGAAAGGCTCCCACTTGAAATGAACCGAAAATGAAGAAGATATACGGAAACAAGCAGCTCCTTGATGTACTGTCAGGTATGGCTGCACGCGGAAAGGCTGCCCATTCAGTAATAATAAGCGGCGAAAAAGGCAGCGGTAGAAAGCTTGCCGCTAAGTACTACACACAGGCGCTTATGTGCGAATCTCCTTCCGAGGGAAAGCCTTGCGGAGTATGCAATGCCTGCTGCAATGTGGAAAAGGATATTCACCCAGATGTGATATATCCGGAAAAGACTGGAAAGCTCGGCAATTACAGCGTAAGCACAGCTCGTGAAGTCATAGCCGACGCTTATGTCAGACCGAACAACAGCAGTGGCTGCAAAGTGTATATATTCGCCGACTGCCGTCACGTTGACCCGAGAACCCAGAACACTCTTCTGAAGCTTATCGAGGAACCGCCGGAGTATGCGTATTTCATATTCACCTGCGATTCAAAGGCTGAGTTCCTGTCAACTATCGTATCGCGCTGTGTTTGTTTCAGCACCTCCCCCTGTACTGAAGAGGAAGCCGCGGAGTCTCTTGCGGAGAACGGCTTCGGTCAAGAGGAGATACGCACCGCCGTGAGTTGCTTTCATGGCAATATCGGTATGTGCGAGAGATATATCAGCGACGAGGGAATACGGAAGAGCGTGGATTTGACAAAATCGCTCGCCGATAGTATAATAAGAAAAGATGAGTATGCTCTCTGCGTGGGACTTTTCTCGCTCGGGCGCGAGCGGGAGGACGTAAGGGAGCAGCTTTCAATGCTTGATAAGCTTGTGCGGGACGCCGCAGTCCTTGCAAAAGACCCGGGCGGACAGACGATAGGCTGCTTCCGTGAGGGAGCTGCTGCGCTTGCAAAGTCTGTGACCGCATACCAGTCCACACGTCTCCATTCTTGTATAGAAAAGGCTTGGAGAGCAGTGGAGAGCAATGTGAGCATACCGCTGGCGCTTACGGCGCTTGGCGCTGAGATAATGGAGATAGTCGGATAGACTTTCAGATAGGAGCTTCTATGAAAGAAATAGTCGGAGTACGCTTCAAGAGCGTAGGAAAAATATATTACTTCTCGCCTGGAACTATCAGGGCAGAGGTGGGCGACCGCGCTATTGTGGAGACGGTGCGTGGCGTGGAGTGCGGTGAGGTTGTCATCGCCAACCGCCAGATAGAGGACGATCAGATAACCGCCCCCCTTAAGCCTATAATCAGGCTTGCCGACGAGAACGATATGAAAACTGTCGAGAAGAACAAGCAGCGTGAGAAAGACGCATTCAGAATATGCGAGGAGAAGATAGCATTCCGCAAGCTCAGCATGAAGCTGGTTGACGTTGAGTGTACCTTTGACAACAACAAGCTGCTTTTCTATTTTACAGCCGAGAACCGCGTTGACTTCCGCGAGCTGGTAAAGGATCTTGCAGCTGTGTTCAGAACAAGGATTGAGCTTCGTCAGATAGGAGTCCGCGACGAAGCCAAGATACTTGGCGGACTTGGTATATGCGGCAGGGAATTCTGCTGCAAGGGGTATATGGGTGACTTTCAGCCCGTGTCCATAAAAATGGCAAAGGAGCAGGGCCTTTCCCTGAATCCCACTAAGATATCAGGCACATGCGGCAGACTTATGTGCTGCCTTAAGAACGAGCAGAACGCCTATGAGGCTCTGCTTAAGATAACTCCGAAGATAGGCGCTATAGTTGTCACCCCCGACGGAGACAGGGGCAAGGTCGAGGACGTTAATCTCATTACCGGAAAGCTCCGTGTAAAGACCGATAAATCCGAAGTGCCCGTAACTCTTGACAGGAGTGAGGTAAAGCTCCTCAAGGACGCAGAGATAAAGGTCAACCGCGAGGAACTTAAGGCGCTGAAAAGCCTTGAGGATGAGTAATGGAAAACAAGACAAAGGTAAATTACGGTCTTATGCTGGACAGCAGGCTGAAAGAGCTGGAGCTGAGCGGCAAAAGACCGTCGCTTTTGCTTCATGCATGTTGCGCTCCGTGCAGTAGCCATACCCTTACGGTACTTGATAAGTACTTCCATATAATGCTATATTTCTGCAATCCAAACATAGCTCCCGAGGAGGAGTACGACTTCCGCCTTGCAGAGCTGAAAAGACTCGTTAAGGAAATGGGACTTGATATATCAATTATCGAGGAGGAGTACTACCCGGAGCCATTCTATGAACTGGCAAAGGGACTGGAAGACCTTCCCGAGCGGGGAGAGCGCTGCAGGAAATGCATAGCATACCGTCTGAGGAAAGCAGGAGAAAAGGCAAAAGAGCTGGGCTGTGATTATTTTACGACTACCCTGACTATTAGTCCTCATAAGGACTGCACTTTTATTAATGAGTGCGGAGGACAGGTGCAGGAGGAATGCGGAGTGCCTTATCTTTTCTCTGATTTCAAGAAGCACGACGGCTATAAGCATTCAATAGAGCTGTCCAGGCAGTATAACCTGTACAGGCAGAACTACTGCGGCTGCGTCTATAGCAAAAAAGCTGCTAGCCGTTAGCATTTAGTCGATTCACATTATCTTAATACAGATTTACAATGAAGAGGTCATTATGGGACTGTTTGATGGAATGAAAAGGAAAGACAAAAATACACTAAAAACGCATCATCTCGGTGGCTGTATCGTTACAAGATCAGTTCTTAGTGGATCGTCAAAGCTCAGGTGGCTGTTCAGGGAGGAAAGCTGCACCCCGGCGGATAATGGCTGGAGAGCTTTCGGAGATAAGGATACTCAGGAATATATTGATGATTCGAATAACAGTATAGTTGTTGACTTTGACCGATTAGTTGAAATAGAACCGGCGGTATTGAGCGTTTTTTCAATGCCTGTGGGAACAGATCTGGAATTCGACGCTGACAATAAAGTGTTCATAGATACTGCCACGGGCAAGGAGCTGCCATTACATTGAAAAGCTTTTTCGTATACGAAATGGAATACACAGACGCATTGCATGAAATGTCCGGAATTGAAATGATACCTTTTCATGACAGGTATTACAGTCAGTATGAGCGTATATACAATGAGTGCTTCTTTGATATGCGCAAGGCACTGGATATTGAACCATATAGCTTTCTTACTAATATTCAGCAGATAAAGTATAAAAAGAAAAACATCTTCCTGCTCATGTACGGTGAAACTATCATAGGCAGTGTGGGATGCTTCGGTACAGAAATAGATGACCTGATAGTTGATAAGAAGTATCAGGGCAGAGGTTTCGGAAAGCAACTGCTGCTGTGGGCGATAGAACACATCAGGGAATATACCGTTGGACCGATAACACTACGTGTGGCTGAATGTAATCAGCGGGCAGTGAAGCTCTATATACAGAACGGTTTTGTTATAAAAAAGCGTTCTGCCCTGTAGGAGGGTGGAGATATTATCCTCTCATATAAGGTGTATATTTTCTTTGTGCTAAATCACATGTCAGAAAAGCGGAGAAAAATAATGAAGTTCATACTCTGAAAGGCTTTAGGATAAGCTTTATCATTTCATGGCTTATAATATATTCTTTGTTTGTGTGCTGGGTAACGAAATGTAAACTGGGGCGTTCGGAATTGAGCTGAAGACTTAATAAATAAGGTGATAAAATGGGAAAAGAACTAAAGACTAACGCAATGCGTTTTCTTGATAAAAGCAAGATAGAGTACACCGTACAGACATACGAATGTGAGGAGTTCATCGACGGTATCCACACAGCTGAAAAGCTGGGGCAGCCTCTTGAAGAGACCTTCAAGACCCTCGTGGCAAAGGGAAAGAGCGGCAACTATTACTGCTTCCTGCTTCCAGTGGCTATGGAGCTGGATCTAAAAAAAGCTGCAAGGAGCGTTAATGAGAAGTCCGTGGAGCTTCTTCATGTAAAGGACATAACAGCGATAACAGGCTATGTACGCGGCGGTTGTACGCCTATAGGTATGAAGAAGCAGTTTATGACAGTGGTACATAACAGTGCCGAGATCATGCCGCAGTTCTATATAAGCGGCGGACGCATAGGCGTGCAGATACACCTCTCGCCTCAGACTCTTGTAAAAGCGATACGCGGAAAATTCGAGGATATAATACTTACACAGGCCGAACAGTAAGCCTTTTTTCTACAAGATATTTTTATCAATTAGCACTCTCACATCGAGAGTGCTAATTTTCATTATACTGTCACAGAACCTTGATATTCCTTTCAAAAAAGGGCTGTAATATATAGACAATGAAAGGAAAGGGAGCGATACCGATGGAAAGTGCATATTATGAGGAAAACTGCATAGGATAAATATGAAAGATATATTGGAGGTATGAATTATGTATGGACTTACACCTTTCGGCGGCACAGGCTTTGATCTGTGGAACGCATTCAATGACTTTGACAAAAACTTTTTTGGCGGTAAGATGCCGCTGAACAACTGCCGTACTGATATCCGCGATGACGGAGACAAGTACGTTATGGAGTCTGAGCTTCCAGGCTTCGAGAAGGAGGATATCAAGCTCGACATCAACGGCTCACAGCTGACCATTGCGGCTGAGCACAGCACTAACAATGACGAAAAGGACGACAAGGGCAATTATATTCGTCGAGAGAGGACATTCGGTTCGTATAAGCGAAGCTTCGACATCGGCGATATCAATACCGACGCTATCAGTGCGGAGTACAAGAACGGTATTCTCACCATTGAGCTGCCAAAGAAGGCTTCGGAAGCGCCTGTTGCCAAGCGCCTTGAGATAAAATAATGGCTTGCCTGCCATAAAATATAATATACCCTATATTGAGCCACGAAGAGGCATTATCTCTTCGTGGTTCTTTTATGTTATAAGTGCTTAGTAATTGGTGTTAAGCTATACTCACTAAACGCTGTGCGTGGCAAGAGAGCGGCGGTTCGCCGCTTTATGCATGATTAACATTATGCAACGTGAAAATCCGTCGGAATGTACAAATCGCTTTTCTGCTAAAAATTAATTCTTCACTTTTTTGACTGAATATGATATAATATTATTATGAATATCCACGCGAAGATCACGGAGGTGACCGTAAAAAATTGAAAAGGCTCTATATCAGCGATCTTGACGGGACTCTGCTAGACCCTAAGCCCGAAATAACAGCCCGTACAGCTGAGGTCATCAACGCTCTGACGGCAAGGGGAATGTACTTTACATTTGCTACTGCAAGGTCAATATATTCGGCACTGCCGATAACATCGGCGCTGGATATAAATGTTCCGTGCATACTTATGAACGGCGTGAGTATTTACGACATAAAAAACAATAGCTACATAAAGAGCGAATTTATAGATCCGGAGGTCTCTGCGGAGCTGCTCCGCATATATAAGCGCCACGGCGTGGAATGTTTCATGTATCGCATAGAAGAGGGTGCCCTGATATGCTACTACTCCGAGCTCACCAGCAGAGTGATGAGGAGTTTTGCTGAGGTCAGAAAGCATGAGTACAAAAAGCCCTTTGTTCAGTGCCGCCTAGAGGACTATGCCGACGGGTATACAGTGTACTTTACCACAAGAGGACGCTATGAGGAGCTTCTGCCCGTAAAGCTGGAAGCCGAGAAGATAGCAGGCATAGACCATGCTTTCTACCTTGATGTATATGACGATTCGTGGTATCTGGAATTATTTTCACATAAAGCCTCAAAGTCCAACGGACTGCGCTTTCTTCGTGAGAAGTACGGCTTTGATGAGGTAGCAGCATTCGGCGACAATCTAAACGACCTCCCTCTGTTTGCGGAAGCGGATATAAAAATAGCAGTGGGCAATGCAAGGGACGAGGTAAAGGCTGCTGCAGACTATGTAATCGGCACTAACTCCGATGACGGAGTTGCAAGGTGGCTGCTTGATGAAATAAAAGTTGAGAATTGAGAGTTTAAGGTTGTGGTGTCACCTGCGGCGGATTTTTAAATAATATGAGCGCAGCTAACACAATTACGTCAACTCTCCGCTCTCAACTGACATAGATATGATAATCTTTAACATGAAAGGAAAATACATAAGATGAAGAAATTAATGCTGGGAAACGAAGCCTTTGCAAGAGGCTTATATGAAGCGGGCTGCCGCGTAGTATCGAGCTACCCCGGTACACCGTCCACAGAGATAACCGAGGAGGTCGCAAAGTACGACGAGGTGTATGCAGAGTGGGCTCCCAATGAGAAGGTCGCTATGGAGACAGCTCTCGGAGCTTCCATCGCAGGTGCAAGGAGCTTCTGCGGAATGAAGCACGTTGGTCTCAACGTAGCCGCAGACCCGCTGTATACAGCAGGATATACAGGAGTAAACGCAGGTATGGTCATCGCAGTTGCCGATGATCAGGGTATGCATTCCTCCCAGAACGAGCAGGACAGCCGTCACCATGCTATAGCTTCAAAGGTGCCCATGCTGGAGCCCTCTGATTCCACAGAATGTAAGGAGTTCGTCAAGCTTGCCTTCGAGCTTTCGGAGAAGTACGACGCACCGTTCATAGTAAGAATGTCCACAAGAGTTGCTCACTCGCAGAGCATAGTCGAAATGGAGGACAGGCAGGAGCTTCCGCTTAAGGACTACGAAAAGACCCCCAGCAAGTTCGTTATGATGCCTGCTTATGCAAAGGGCAGACATGTATTTGTTGAGGAACGCACAAAGAAGCTCACAGAGTATGCAGAGACAACTCCTCTAAACCGTGTTGAGATATCCGACAAGGCTGAGTTCGGCGTTATCACCAACGGAGCCGCTTACCAGTACGTAAAGGAAGCTCTAGGCGACAAGGCTTCCGTACTTAAGCTGGGTATGGTAAATCCTCTCCCTGTAAAACTGATACAGGACTTCGCAAAGAAGTATGAGCAGGTATACGTTATCGAGGAACTTGACGGCATCATCGAGACCCACTGCCGCAATATAGGCGTGAACAACGTAAAGGGTAAGGAAATATTCGGTTATATCGGAGAACTTCCACAGTCTGTCATTGCTGAGAAACTTCTCGGTGTGAAGAAGGAGTTCACGGCGCTTGAAGATGAGATCCCTGTACGTCCTCCCGTTATGTGTGCAGGATGTCCACACAGAGGACTGTTCTACTGCCTGAAAAAGCTTGGTGTTACGGTATCCGGAGATATTGGTTGCTACACTCTCGGAGCAGCCGCACCTCTTAACGCTATAGATACAACAATTTGTATGGGTGCTTCCATATCAGGACTTCACGGTTTCAACAAGGCAAGAGGAGCAGAGTCTGAGCACAAGAGCGTAGCAGTTATCGGCGATTCCACCTTTATGCACAGCGGCATGACAGGTCTTGTGAATATCGCTTACAATAATTCAAATTCAACAGTTATCATACTTGATAACTCTATCACAGGTATGACAGGTCATCAGCAGAACCCCACCACAGGCAAGAACCTCAAGGGCGACCCTGCTGCGGCAGTAAACCTTGAAGAGCTCTGCAAGGCTATCGGAATAAAGCGTGTAAGAGTTACCGATCCTTACAAGCTTGCCGAGACAGAGGCTGCTATAAAGGAGGAGCTTGCAGCGGATGAGGCTTCTGTTATCATCTCACGCCGTCCCTGTGCTCTTCTTAAGTACGTAAAGCACAATCCTCCCGTAAAGGTGAATACAGACAAGTGTGTAGGCTGCAAGATGTGCATGAAGCTTGGATGTCCCGCTATCTCAATGCGTGACGGCAAGGCAGTAGTTGACCATACACTCTGCGTAGGCTGCGGAATTTGCCAGGAGCAGTGCAAGGTCGGAGCTATTGAATAATCAGTGAGCAGAAAGTAGAAATTATATCTAAGCACTATGCACTGACCATTAAGGAACTGATTTCTTTTATCAATTTTATAAAGGGAAAAAAATATGCTACAGATGAATATATATGAGGAATTCGCTCACTGGCTGGACGATCTTCTCGAAAACAACGATATGCCCGAGGAAACAAAGGCGTTCTGCTTTAATCTCTATGAGGAGTCTAAGGAGGAGCATATATACGCAGTACAGCTTGTAGCGACCTGCGAGTTCGACCCTGATGACAAGGAGGGCGAATGGGCCTGCGAGGAGGTATGGAGCTGCGAGGAGAATATCTTCACTGTTGATACTTCCGACGAGGATGATACAGGACGCGGACACGCACAGGCTCTCATAAAGGAAATGACTGAGGAGTACCTGAAAAACGGGAAATACAGTGACATTATCAAGGGAGCAGAGGGCGCTGCTATCGGCTTTGTTGACGGCGACCTCGAACTGGTCTCGTGAGCAGTGCGGCAGGGCACGAAAGTAAATTTCAACTTTAAGGAGTAATATAAAATGGAAACTAAATCTATAATGATAGTCGGAGTCGGCGGACAGGGTTCGCTGCTCGCTTCGAGGCTTCTGGGAAATGTGCTGCTTGCACAGGGCTATGACGTAAAGGTCAGTGAGGTCCACGGAATGTCTCAGAGAGGCGGCTCCGTTGTCACTTATGTAAAGTACGGCGAGAAGGTATACTCTCCCGTTATCGAAAAGGGTGAGGCGGACGCTGTTATATCCTTCGAGCTCCTCGAAGCAGCAAGGTGTCTCCCTTACCTTAAGAAAGGCGGAAAGCTAATAACTTCTACGCAGCAGATAGACCCAATGCCAGTCATCACAGGTGCTGCAAAGTACCCCGAGAATCTCGTGGACAAGCTCAGGGCGGCAGGAGCCGAGATAGTTGCTGTGGACGCTCTTTCACTGGCTGAGCAGGCAGGTACGGCAAAGGCTTCAAACGTAGTTCTCATGGGTGTTCTTGCTTCACGTATGGACTATCCCGACGAGCTTTGGCAGAAGGCACTGGAGCAGTGCGTGCCGGCTAAATTCCTCGAACTTAATAAAAAGGCTTTTGAGCTCGGAAAGAACGCTTAAAACTGAAAACGGAGAATCAAAGTATCTTTCACTTTTTTTACAACAGTTATAGAGGATAAAGCAAAGATGGATAATAATTATTGGAATGGTGAAATATATGAAATTTCATCAGGTGGTCAAAAATACTATCTGTCTGAAAAAATGGTTTATTTATAATTGTTCTTCAATTAAATGTTGTATATATAGAGAATTAATAAATGAAAAAATTCTTAATTATCCTTTGCTGTATTATTTTTCTCCCATTTCAATCGTTAAAAGCATATGCGAGGATTCGTTTAGAGAATCTTAGTGTTAAATCTTTCAATATTCCAGATAATGCTGCATATATTGATATGCTTATCGCAATGGACGTGAACGACAAAGATTACGTTCCTTTAAACGAAGATAATATGAAGGCGTACAGCTTTGATATAAGAAAGATAGATGAATACAACGATGATGGATTTATCAGTATATCATGTCATTACAAAAATGTTTATACTGAAATGGAAATAAAACGAATTAATGATGGCAATAATGTCGTTGCACATAATTCTTTTACACTACTCAAATCATACGATGGAAAACTCTTTCAGGATGCTGATTTGGTTTCCAAATTTATCAGAGAAAAACGTAGATTCAAGATTGCAGTAATTGATGACAAGGGCAATGTGATACAGGTGTCAAAGCCTTTTGATATTACAGGTAAAAATGGTGATCTTATCATACCTATCAGCTATGATATCAGTAATAATAGTTTTAAACTGATTTACGAGCATGATGGTGCACCGCTATATTTTGTACGTGCCTTGAATCCGAGACATCTATTTATATTTTTTATACTCGTATTAACTGTTATTGTTGCTGTGATAGTAGTCATCCGCACAAGACATAAAAAGAAATGAATTATCATTATAGTTACAATTAGATAAAAACAGGAACTTTAATCAACATTTTTCCTGAATTAATATTTGCTCAGTAACTAAAATGAGCTTAAAAAAAGAAATGTGATGCACAAATATTCTTTCATATAAAAGAAGTTGTGCTCCCTGAACGCAGTTCAGGGCAATAACCGTCTTACGGTGGTTATTGAGTACACATTGATTATAAATCTCATTACTTAAGGAGTCGAAGTCCAATGGAAAAATATTGGAACAAAGAGATCGAATGTATGTCACGTGAGAAAATGAAAAAGCTCCAGGACGAACGTCTCGTAGCTCAGGTAAAGCACGTATATGGAAACGTGAAGTACTACCGCGATCTCATGGACAAAAAGGGCGTTAAGCCTGAGGACATCAAGGGAACAGAGGATCTTCACAAGCTGCCATTCCTTAGCAAGGCTGATCTTCGTGACGCATATCCCTACGGCTTGCTTGCGAAGCCCCTCAGCGAATGTGTGAGGATACATTCTACCAGCGGCACCACAGGCAAGAGAGTAGTTGCTTTTTATACGCAGAACGATGTAGATATGTGGGACGACTGCTGCGCAAGAGCAATAACTGCAGCAGGCGGAACCAATGAGGACGTTGTTCAGGTAGCTTACGGCTACGGATTGTTTACCGGCGGTATGGGACTGCACGGTGGCTCCCACAAGGTAGGCTCTTTAACGTTGCCTATGAGTTCGGGAAATACCGAAAGACAGATACAGTTTATGCAGGATCTCGGTGCGACGATACTCTGCTGTACTCCTTCTTATGCAGCTTATATAGGAGAAACTCTTCAGGATATGGGGCTTTCTCCCGACGATATCAAGCTCAAGGCTGGTATCTTCGGAGCTGAGCCGTGGACTGAGGAGATGCGCCGCTCTATTGAGAAGTCGCTTGGAATCAAGGCTTTCGATATCTACGGTCTTACCGAGTCAAGCGGTCCTGGCGTTGCATTCGAGTGCTCAGAGCAGTCAGGTATGCATATCAATGAGGACAATTTTATCCCCGAGATAATTGACCCGGATACAGGAGAGGTTCTCCCTGAGGGAGAGGTTGGAGAGCTTGTATTCACAAGCATCACCAAGGAAGCCTTCCCGCTTCTCAGGTATCGTACTCGTGATCTCTGCGTACTTAGCAGGAAAAAGTGCTCATGTGGACGCACGCTCATAAAAATGGCGAAGCCTATGGGCAGAAGCGATGATATGATGATAATCCGCGGAGTAAACGTATTCCCTTCACAGATAGAAACAGTTCTTATAGAACAGGGATATTCACCGAATTATCTTATCGAAGTTGACCGTGTCAACAATACGGATACTCTTGATATCAGCGTTGAAATGAACCCCGAGCAGTTCTCGGACAAGGTAAAGGATATGCAGAAGCAGGAGCGCGATCTTGCCGTTGCTATCAAGACCATGCTGGGTATAAACCCCAAGGTTCATCTTGTATCGCCTAAATCAATAACACGAAGCGAGGGTAAGGCTGTACGAGTTATCGACAGACGAAAGCTTCACGATTAAGGTTTGAGCAGAAGCGTCATCGACGTTGCTGTTGAAATATTTCTACTTATTTTAAGGAGGTTTCATTTATGAAAATCAGATTGTTTTCCACAAATTATATGCCGGAGCAGGAGAAATACCAGAGGTTCGCTGCATTTGAAAATGAACTGAATCAGTTCATTCAGGGGGTTAAGGTCATCGACATCAAGTACAGTACAGCGGCAGGACTCTGCCACGACGCTCAGACCCATGTAAACGAGTACGTTGACGAGCACTCAGTTCTCGTAATGTATGAGGACCTTCCCAAGACAACTGCAAAGAAAAAGTGATCCTTCACGGCTTTGAAAATATCCTGACTTGAAGGAGGAAGATCTTATGTCGAATGTAAGACAGATCTCAGTTTTTATAGACAATAAACCCAATCAGCTGGCAGGCGTCATGAGAATGATGAAGGAGAGCAAGATCAATGCAAGGGCTCTCACAGTTGCCGACACAAAGGATTTCGGTATTCTCCGTATGATAGTCAACGATACCGATAAGGCGGTGGAGAAGCTGAAGGCAGCTTCCTTTGCCGTTGCTGTAACAGAGATAGTCGCAATATCTATCCCTGATTCACCGGGTCAGCTCAGCCGTGTGCTGGATATACTAGGAAGCAGGAACGTAAATATAGAGTATCTCTATACGTTCCTCGGCAAATCGGATAGATCGGTCTCGTTTGTCATTAGGGTTGACGACAACGAAAACGCTTCGGAAGCCCTGACTGACGGGGGTATTATTCAGCTTACCGAAAATGATATTGCCGAGATGTAAGGGTTGCACAAAAAGAATGCCTGCTTGTAAATTTTTTTGAAAACGCTTGACATAATTCCTGTGAATGTTGTATAATATCTATGTAAGATTTAGCGAGAAAATATTCGACGGGAGTGATGGAAAATGGGTATTCTCGATAAATTTAATGACGCAAGCAGAGGCGTTTCGGAGAAGGCTAAAAACATTTCGGAGGCTAATAATCTAAAAAGGAAGATCCTCTATGAAGAGGAAAGAATCGTGGAGATCTTCACTGATATCGGCAAGAAATATTACAAGGATCACGGCGAGGACCCTGAAGGTCTCAAGGTTCTTTGTGATGATATAGATACAAGACGCAGAAGAATTAAGAAGATGAGATATGAGCTCAACGGCATCAGAGGCTATAAGGTATGTCCCAAGTGCGACGCTGAGGTCAATGAACGCTTCCAGTTCTGTGGACGTTGTGGCGCAAGACTTCCTGATATCGAGGACGAGGACTTCATGTCACTTGAGCCTAATGATTATTACACGGAAAGCAGCAATAACTTCTTCAATGCTGATCCAAACAAGAATTATTGATCATAAGGGCTGTTCTGAGGTTATCGGAACAGCCTTTTTATACCTGGGGACGCTGCTAAGGCGGATGCTTATTAGTCTGCATAATGCCCTTGCAGGTATGCAGAGCAGGAACCAGAAGCAGGAAAAGGGGATACATATCTGCCCGAGAAAATTAAAGGGCATATCAGAGTAATCCCATACGTTCCAGTGCATAATAACATTGTCGAAGATACCGACGGTAAGTTCTATGGCGGTTATGATGAGCGAGCCTGCCACACAGCTACGTATGAGCGTTAGCTTGCGGCGGCTGTTCAGGGCGTAGAGCGCAGCCAATACCGCTCCGCCGGTGAGAGACATGGTCCAGTGAGTATAGCCGCGCATGGCTATTTCGATAAGACTGTAGCAGAAATAACCCATAAGAAAAGAAAATAACAGCTGTGAAAGCTTCATAGTATCACCTCAGAAACTATTATCGCCGTTTTTTACAATGGATATACAGAAAGGGAGTTGGATTATATGAGAAAGAGCTGCATACTTATGCACATATCGAGCCTGCCGTCAAACTACGGCATAGGAAAAATGGGAAAGGCTGCATTTGACTTTGTTGACTTTCTGAAGTCGGCAGGAGTTAAATGCTGGCAGATACTGCCCCTTTCTCCTACGAGCTACGGGGATTCTCCCTATCAGTCCTTCTCGGTATACGCTGGAAATCCCTACTTCATTGACTTTGAGGTACTTGAGGGGGACGGCCTTCTTGAGCGACATGAGTACGACATGTTTGACTGGGAAAACGAGCCCGACAAGGTGGATTACAGCCTGCTTTACGATAACTGCTACGATGTGCTTCACATTGCCTATGAGCGCTTCAAGCCTGCTAAGTTCCCAGATTACAGGAAGTTCTGCACTGAGAATAAAAAATGGCTGGATGAGTATGCATTGTTCATGGCGCTGAAATTTCACTTTGAGGGTAAGCCGTGGTACCTGTGGGAGGAGGATATCTCCATGCACAGGGCCAAAGCTGTTGCACAGGCGAAAAAAGATCTGAAAAAGGAGATTGGCTTCCATAAGTTCATACAGTTCGAGTTCAGCCGTCAGTGGAGAGTGCTGAAAAAGTATGCCAATGACAGCGGCATTGAAATAATAGGCGATATACCAATATACTGCGCTCTGGACAGCGTTGAGGCATGGGCTTCTCCCAAGCTTTTCTGGTTCGACAAAGAGCGCAAGCCCGTTGCGGTGGCAGGCTGTCCGCCTGATGACTTCTCGCCCCTCGGACAGCTCTGGGGAAATCCACTGTACGACTGGGATTATCATAAAAAGACTGGATACGAGTGGTGGATTGACCGTATCGGCGCCGCATCAAAGCTCTACGATATAGTACGTATAGACCATTTTCGTGGCTTTCAGAGCTATTATACCATACCATATGGCAACGAGGATGCAACTGTGGGAGAGTGGAAGAAGGGTCCGAACTACGAGCTGTTCAAGCTTGCTGAGAAGAAGCTGGGAAAGTTGAATATCATTGCGGAGGACCTCGGCTTCATTACTCCAGAGGTGAGAAAAATGCTGGACAAATGCGGCTATCCTGGCATGAAGGTGCTTCAGTTCGCATTCTCGGACGGCCGGAACGAGTATCTGCCACATAATTACAGCAGTACAAATTACTATGCATATACGGGTACTCATGATAATGAGACTCTTAACGGCTGGGTGGAGACCCTCGATAAGAAGTCCCTTAAATTCACGTTGAAATACCTCGGCGTAAAGCGCAAAAAGGATATCCCTGCGGCTGTGATACGTGCCGCGTGGGGAAGTGTTGCGGAGGTGGCTGCGGCACAGATACAGGACTTCCTTGACAGCCCGAAGGAGGGAAGGATGAATACGCCCTCCACTCTCGGCGGCAACTGGGAGTTCCGTACTCATACCTCTGATTTTACGCCGGAGCTTGCGAAGAAGATCAAAAAGCTGAATAAGATGTACAACCGATAAAAAGAGGTGTATGATGTGAAAAATAGAACTGTTTGGGCAGTGATCGCAGCAGTGCTGCTGACAGGCTGCTCTGCTAAGGAGTCTAAGGTGCAGGATAATGCCAAAGACGAAACAGCTGCAGTGACAACAGAAGTTACTTCCACAGTGACTTCTGCGGAAACTACAACAGCTAAGGAAACCACTACCAAAAAGACAACCGCAAAGGTGACGACCACAAAGGCTACTACCGTACAAACGACGACAGCAGCTTCGACCACCGAGGCTCAGACGACAGCAGCTCCACAGAACACGACTTCACCTGCTCCCGTAAAGCATTACACCCTTGAGGGGTACGATGGCCCTGAGGAGATACCGGAAGCAGAGTGGAATGCTCTTACAAAGGTGAATGAGAAATACGGCACAACCTTTGAAGTCATTGCCAGAACCCTCTGCTGGGAGTCAATGCCCAGCTCTATACTTAACGATGACGGTACGACAAGTACTATCCCGGTTGACCGCGATTACAATAAGCCCCTCGTGGTGGCTTATAGCTTAAATGGAAGTGACGGTGTTGCCTTTACGGTATATTTGAAAGAAAATACAGATGATATAACCGATGACACCTATTTCTATTACCACTACATGGAGCAGCTCCATAATGAAGCAGCAGGCTCTCTGCGAAAACTTGTGCCAGGCGGAAAGGTATATTTCAATGGAATGGACAACGGTAGGCTTCCATTTGAAAGTCCTGCCCAGATGACATATGAAGAGTTCCGGCAGGCTTTGGCTGATAACAAGGGATCTGTGTTCGGAGATGTATTTGTCGCAGAAGGAATGGACGTTTCCGATGATATGAGGGCATACAGCCCCCGCAGGGGGCACGGTCAGCCCGGAGAGTGCGGGTATATTCTGCAATTCCATGTGAGTCAGGTATCTCAGGAGGATTACGACAGCCTTGATGATATCATGGCAGAATATCCGAGAGGCATCAAGTCGAAATTAATAAACTAAAGGAGAAGGGGATATGGATAAGAATTTGTTTATTGAGAAATTCACAGGCAGACTTCCTAAGGATATAAAGAACGCAAGTCCGCAGCAACTTCACGATGCTCTCGGAAAGACGGTAATGGAGATGTTCGCTAACAGGTGGAGCAGCGCTCGTCAGGAGCACCTTTCGAAGCGCCGTGCAGCCTATCTGTCTATGGAGTTTCTTGTGGGAAGAGCGGTATATAATAATCTGCTGGTGCTCGGTATTTATGACGAGGTGGACGCAGCTTTTAAAGAACTGGGGCTCAATCTTGCAGACCTTGAGGAAATAGAAGACGCAGCTCTTGGGAACGGCGGTCTTGGCAGACTTGCTGCCTGCTTCCTTGACAGTGCCGCAAGCCTTGGACTTCCTCTTGATGGTTATGGTATACGCTATAAGTACGGACTGTTCAGACAGTCCATAGTTGACGGCTTTCAGCGTGA